>NZ_VCDN01000018.1:0-88829 GCF_033949405.1 Xenorhabdus santafensis
GGGGCGCATTAAACCGTATTCCCCCGAATCCGTCAAACTATTTCTGCATAATTTTATCTATGTGCTTTTAAATTGCCCAATAAGCTATAATTACAAGCAAAGTGGAGAGATAATGACCTCTCCACTTCTCCTAAATTATCTGCGATAACCTTTCTGTGCATTGTTTACTTTCAACAAGTAACGACGCGATTCAGCGGAAGGGTGCTTGTTTGTCAATGTTTCATAAACATCACCCGGCTCCATTGAGTTGATAATTTGAGCTGCTTTCTTTTTATCGCTTGAAAATACGCGCAATACACTGCCGGCACCGCCATTGTAGGCTGTGATAACTGCGTAGCGACGCGAAGTCGCATTCTTGATTTCACCTAAATAGATATTTTGCAATATCGATAGATAGGCTGTTCCTGCATCAATGTTGTTTTCAGGATCAAAAAGATAATTGCGGCTAGGCTGGCCTGATTTTCCTTGCATCTTGAATACGTCTTTTCCGGCAGTATGTTGCATGACTTGCATCAACCCTAACGCATCAGAACGGCTGACAGCATAAGGGTTAAAGCTGGATTCAGTCTGCATGATGGCAAGGATGAGTGATTCATCAATGCCATATTTCACTGCGGCTTTGCGAACGATCGGGAGATATTTGTGAGCACGTTTGTCTAAGTGGTTAGGAACTAATTGGATGGTGACCGACCAAATGACTCGTAGCCCTGATTGTCGTTTTTGTAATTTATTTTGAATCAGGTAATCCGCAAAATGGCGGGCGCGCCATTCCCAACGAATGGGTTCTCCACTGTTATCCAAAACCTGCCCGTAAAGGAACGGCTCTTTGCTTATCTGAATATCATTCGAATCGGAATAAAGATCAATTGAACCCGGATCATCACCCATTAATAATGTGGTGACGATGGCTTTGTGCAACCGCTCAGTCGGTTCGATCGGGGAGATCGTTTCAATCGTAATATTCCCTGCATCAAAATTGATATGGCTGCGGGTTTGGTATTGATCCGTGTATTTCACATAATCTTTTGGGCCTGCAATTAATACTTCCTGTAATCCCCAAATATTTTCAATGTTGTGGGCGAATTGCCCCATCAAAATATCGAAACCATTCGTGTCTTTTACGTATTTTTCGTTGAATTCAACATCTTTTTTGCTGGAACAGGAAATCAGGAGTGGCGTGAGAAGAATAAGGGGCAGCAATTTTTTCATTTTTCAGAGCCGTTGGATATATAAGATGTCATCAGTGGTTAGAGCCATAAAAAATGGCTCTCATTATACCTGTCGTTTTTCAAGTTGCAGTCTTGGAGGCGTACTCACTTATCCCGGCCACATAGCGATTAATGCCTTATCTGTGTAACCAAGGAAAACTGGAAGGCTCCAGCCTTTGGCTGAGTACATACCACTCCCTTGCCATCGTGCTGAATCTTGAAATCCGATGGGTATATGTAATTAATTGAGCAGTAATATTATTGTTCTGGCGGTGTATAACCGTCGATTTGAATGTCATGCCCTTCAAATAAGAATTTCACCATTTCTTGTTCAAGCAACTTGCGATCATCCGGATTCATCGTGTTTAATTTTTTTTCATTAATTAGCATGGTTTGCTTGCTCATCCATTGTTGCCATGCTGCTTTGGAAATTTCATTGAAAATACGCTTGCCCAATTCTCCCGGATAGAGTTGAAAATCCAAGCCCTCGGCGTCTTGCTGCAAAAAAGTACAGAAAATCGTTCTGCTCATAATTAATCCTCAAAATAAAATGGGCGAATTAACCCAATTGTTGCAAAAGGTATTCAACGGGAGCTGCTAACCCAATTGTTGCTGGTTGGCGTAAGTTATACCAAAGTCCCTTATTTTCATCCATGCAGGAATCAAAAGATAAGATGTCTATCCTGATGGGAACGATATCTAAATGAAAATGACTGAATGTGTGGCGAAATGCAGTCAATTGTTCAAGTTTACTATGGGAAATACCCGAATCTTTCAGCCATTCCTCCAATGATGCCTGATCAGCAAATTGCGGGAAAGCAAATAATCCCCCCCAAATGCCTGAAAGTGGCCGCTGTTCGAGCCAAACGGTATCGCCATGTTGCATTAATAAAAAGTAGGCGGTTCTTTCCGGAATGCTCTGTTTTGGTTTTTTACCCGGATAGTCGGCCCAATTAAGATTGGCATAAGCAATACAACCCGTATTAAGCGGGCAAATTTCACATTTAGGCTTGCTGCGGGTGCAGACCATCGCACCTAAATCCATCATTGCCTGATTAAAATATTCAACGCCTTGTGCAGGCGTGACTCGCGTGCTGATATCCCATAGTTGGTTTTCAACTTCTTTTTTTCCCGGCCAGCCTTCAATAGCGTAGCAGCGGGCCAGCACACGTTTTACGTTTCCATCCAGAATGGGAAAGTGCTTGCCTTGTGATAAAGAGAGAATGGCACCCGCAGTCGAACGCCCCACGCCGGGAAGGGCAACCACATCGTCGAATGTCGTTGGAAACACGCCGTTATGTAAGGTCACAATCTGTTGTGCCGCTTTATGCAGATTACGGGCACGTGCGTAATATCCCAGACCTGTCCATAAATGCAGAACTTCATCCAATGGTGCGGCTGCCAAAGAAGCAACATCAGGAAAACGTGAAATAAATTTTTGGAAATAAGGAATGACTGTCGCAACCTGCGTTTGTTGCAGCATCACTTCTGAAAGCCAGACGTGATAAGATGTTTTTTCCAATTGCCATGGCAAACTTTTTCGACCATAGCGGTGATACCATTCAAGTACCAGTTGTGAAAATTGCTCGGCTTCCATCATTAGAATAATTGTCTTTATATCGGATAATAGTTTCGTGGACAGAATTGCAACATAGTGTAACCTCGGTGTAAACCCGAACTTTGTTTCGAAGTACTCCGCAAATTGGCATTAAAGTTGTGCTTATGGACACTGAACTTGATAAACTCAGCCATCTTTGCATAATTGCGCTCTCTTTGGGCAATCCTGCGGTGCATAAAGTCCCGTACGCCTGAGCAAATGGCTTTAATATTGACAGAAAGTACCATGATAAATAACGTAATTTCACCGGAATATAATGAAGATGGCAGGGCGCTACGCCGTGTCCGCAGTTTTGTACGTCGGCAGGGGCGGTTGACAAGTCGTCAGCAGCAAGCACTTGATAATGTGTGGCCAGAAATGGGTGTGGATTATCAGCCAGAGCAAATTAACCTGGAAGAACTTTTCGGGCGTGAAGCGCCGGTCGTATTGGAAATTGGCTTCGGTATGGGAGCATCGCTGGTGGCGATGGCGAGCCAGAATCCAGAGAAAAACTTTTTTGGAATTGAAGTTCATGCTCCGGGAGTAGGGGCGTGTCTGGCTTCGGCAGACGAAGAAAAGATCAGTAACTTGCGTGTCATGTGCCATGACGCCATTGAAGTACTGAATAATATGATCCCTGCCCAGAGTTTGGAAATGGTTCAGCTTTTCTTCCCTGATCCGTGGCACAAAGCCCGTCATAACAAGCGTCGGATTGTCCAGCCTGAATTCGCTCAGCTCATTAAAAGCAAACTGAAAATGGGCGGAGTTTTCCATATGGCGACTGATTGGCAGCCATATGCAGAACATATGCTGGAGGTAATGAGCGAAGCTGAAGGGTATCGAAATTTATCGGAAAGCGATGATTATGCACCACGCCCTGATTCACGTCCGGTCACTAAATTCGAAATGCGTGGTCATCGATTAGGGCATGGTGTGTGGGATCTTATGTTTGAGAGGGTTAAATAATGGCTAAAAACCGTAGTCGCCGTCTGCGTAAAAAAATGCGTATTGATGAGTTTCAGGAATTAGGTTTTTCAGTAAAGTGGAACTTTCCGGCCAATACAGCCGTTGATGTTATTGACAACACTGTTGATACTTTGATTGAAGAAGTGATTGAGCCGAACGGCTTGGCTTTGGATGCCAGCGGTTATATGCAGTGGGAAGGCATTATTTGCCTGCAACAAATTGGTAAATGTACTGAAGATCATCGCCAATTGGTTGAGAAGTGGTTGAAAGATCGCGGAATGGAAGAAGTTATCACATCAGATCTGTTCGATGTGTGGTGGGATTGATTCACTGTTGTGTGAGAAATAGTGCCTTAAGTAATACTTTTATTACGCAATAATCGCGCTGTATGTACATGCTGTATGTAATCGTAGCGCTGTATGCAGGGGCTCCTTTGGAGTCCCTGTTTTGTCTGGAGAGAAAGTGGTGAAGGTAAGGTTCTCTAATTCGTTATTGGCAGATATCTTAGATGAAGTACGCCCTTTGATTGGCCAAGGAAAAGTAGCCGATTATATTCCTGCTCTGGCGGGAGTCCCGGCCCATAATCTGGCAATGGCTATTTGTACGGTAGATGGTCAGGTTTTTAAAGCGGGGGATGCAGATAAACGTTTTTCGATTCAATCCATCTCTAAAGTTTTGAGTCTGACGCTGGCGATGACACGTTATAAGGAAGAGGATATCTGGCAACGAGTGGGTACTGAACCATCAGGGCAGCCATTTAATTCATTGGTTCAGTTAGAGCTGGAAAAGGGAATACCCCGGAATCCTTTTATTAATGCAGGGGCGTTGGTGATTTGTGACATGTTGCAATCACGCTTGAGTGCGCCTAAGCATAGAATGCTGGAGTTTGTCCGCAGCCTCACGGGGCAAAAAGATATTTGCTATGATGATGTTGTTGCCCGCTCTGAGATGGAGCATTCCAGCCGTAATGCTGCAATCGCTTACTTGATGAAATCATTTGGTAATTTCGAAAACGATGTCATTACGGTTTTGCAAACTTATTTTCAATATTGTGCTTTGAGAATGAATTGTGTTGAACTGGCCCAGTGCTTTATTTACTTAGCTAACAAAGGGCGCATGATTGGCTCAGGTCAGCAAATTTTGAGTCTTCGGCAAACAAGGCAGATCAATGCATTGATGCTGACTTGTGGAATGTATGATGGTTCGGGGGAGTTTGCTTTTAGAATTGGCATGCCAGGCAAATCCGGCGTAGGCGGCGGGATTGTGTGTGTGGTTCCGGGAGAATTTACTGCTGCGGTATGGTCTCCTGAATTGGATAAATCAGGCAACTCTCTGGCGGGTTGTGCAGCATTGGAAAAATTATCTGGGCGTATAGGACGCTCTATTTTTTAATCTGGTCTGTGCTGATGCGGAGTCACCAGACAAAAGATATCAGGAGAGTGTATGTTACGCAAAATCACGATTGCTGCATCATTTTTATTTGCATCTCAGTTCATTGCAGCCCAAGCACAGGCTGATTCTGGCTGTCAGGTGACATTAAATGATGACATTATTGTCACACCAAAATCAGTTCAAATTGTTGGCGCCAACGGAAACCTGGTAATAATGTCAGATGGTTCCATAACCCGTGATGGTAATTTGTTGTCTTTGAATGGAGCTCAACGTAGTAAAGCACAGCAATATCAACAAACTATTCGCCAAGATTTGCCGTGGGTGAAAAAAGAGGCTTTGAGCCACTTGGCAAATGCGCGCTTATCTCTGGATAAAGTGATTACTGATACGATGGGTAAAGAAAGCAATATTCGTAATCGCTTATCTCAATTGGAATCTGGCCTTAACCAGCAAATTGACAAAGTCATTGAAACTCGCGTGAATGGTTTTACATTTCATGCTCAGGCCGTCAAGCAGATGGAGTCAGCAGGGCAAAAACTTATCGAACAAAGCCTTGGCGGTATCTTGCAGGATAGTATCAATGAAATGAGCCGTAAAACAAGCGAGCAGAATGACGGCGGCAAACAATTGTTGATGTCTATTCTTGGTGGATTGGGCGGCATGCAAAATGGTTTTGATACTGAATGGAAAAAACAGGAACAAGAGTTGAATCGTTTGAAAGACGAAGTTTGTAGTAAAGCGAGTCGATTAGAACAACAACGTATTAGTTTGATGAATTCGATTAAGTAAATAATAATATATGTCCAGTATAAACTATTGGGCATAATTTAATTCCTTACCTACAGAAAATAATTTCCTCATTTTAAGGTAACTAACACTGGCTCGTACATTATTTGGCAATTTTGGTGGTTTGGTTAAATTTAACCATATGATTTTAGAGCCAGTATCACTAAATTTGCTTATGGTATGGACATAAATGAGTTAATCATCAGTCAAATCAATAGCTGCTTTTAGCCTAAGCAACCCATCAGGTTAAATATATAAATCCAAGGAAAATAATTAATTAGATAATTATTTTTGAGGCTATATTCTGCTGGATTTATTTTTGCTTTATTTATACATTAATTCCTAGGTCGTTTTTATTATAATTATCTTAGCCAAGATTATATTGATTGAATCAATCGAGAAAGGGCTATTGCTCCTTTTGTGTTACCAATCAACAGCGCAGTTACTGTACTCGAAGTTACGACGGTAATGACAGAAGCTAGCCCTTATATCAAAACCCATTTACAACAATCCTATGTTATGCCAGAAAGCTCCAAAGTTGGATTCAATTATTTAGGGCGTTTCCACAATTAAGGTTGGATTTTGAAGGCGAACTTTTATTTCTGAATACTCATGATGAAAGTGTAACCAATCCGCTTTTTATTGATATCACTACAGATGGAACCGGCGACTGGAAGCCTCTATCAACGCCTACGGATTATTTTCTCTCTTTTAACATTAGTGTGAATGATGGGGTGATGGAGAGTCGTGTTCAATTTGCGCTGACGTTGTGCCGACAGCGCAAATAAAAACTGTTTTAGCTGAATTCAATGAACAGATAATCCATAACAATCAATATGAAAATACAAACGAATATGCAAGAGATGAATTCGCCTAACCTATTAGCAGGCTTTAAATTGCTTTGGCAGAGTGCCCGGCCGATGAAAAAAGCCATTATCGGTGCTTTCTTGGCGTTATCAATCACACTTGCTTGTGATTTAGCGGGGCCATTTGTTATCCGTCATTATATTGATAAAGCGACGGCAGGTACTTTCGTTTATGAACTTATCTTTTTGGCTTTGGGATATGCAATTATCTCTTGCTTTGGGGTCATAGCTGGATTGGTTACCAGTTATTGGAGCACCAATGCGGGTTGGGGCATTGCGGATACGCTTAGACGTCAGTTATTTCATCATGTTGTACACAACCGGTCGATCCTGCAAATTGAAAGTGAAGCTCAGGGCAAACTGCTTGAAAAGATTGAGGGTAATGCGGATATCATTGGGAAAACTATTGCAGAATCCGGGTTCAAGATTATAGGAAATATCGCATTAGTATTAGGCACCTTAATAATTTTGTTTTCTATCATACCGGAAGTAGGCGTTGCGATTACTGTGCTGGTTCTTGTTGTCGCTTATATTCTGGTGAAGCTGACCCAGCTTGCAGTAGTACGGTGGCAAAAAGCGCGTGAAGAGAAAGCCCACATATTTGGTTTTATCGGTGATGTTTTTGTCGCAAAGGACGATCTTCATTTATTAGGAAGGAGCCGCTGGCCTGCTTTGCAACTACAGAAAATGCTTTCTGTCCTCTTAAAAATGGAGCGCAAAGCCTATGTTAGCGGGCGCATATTCTGGCCGATTACCCAGTTATTCTTTGCGTTGAGTTTTGGTCTGGGTTTTGGATTTGGACTGCAATTACTCGGCCATAACAGTATCAGTATTGGCACGTTAACCATGATTTACCTTTATGTTGATCGACTTAGAGAGCCGATGGAAGACATGTCTTCGGAGGTGGATCAGGTTCAACGATTGATGGCGACTTTATCCCTTGTCGTGAAGATGTTACGAGATGAGGAAAAAGTGAGTCACAACAGTGTGGAAGTTCAACTACCTGAAGACCCCCTACCAATTAAATTTGAGCAAGTTTATTTTCGTTATGAAAGTCAGGGTAGACAAGTTTTACATAACGTCAGCTTTAGTGTGGATGCTGGAAGCAAAGTGGGCATTGTTGGCCGAACGGGAGCAGGAAAAAGCACA
This sequence comes from Xenorhabdus santafensis, assembly GCF_033949405.1. Taxonomy (NCBI): domain Bacteria; kingdom Pseudomonadati; phylum Pseudomonadota; class Gammaproteobacteria; order Enterobacterales; family Morganellaceae; genus Xenorhabdus; species Xenorhabdus santafensis. The sequence continues at coordinate 7,965 of NZ_VCDN01000018.1, forward strand.
CTACTCAATCTTATGTGTGGATTGGCTCAGCCTGATAGCGGACGAGTTACCATTGCCGATGTTGAGGTCACATCTATCCATCCTGATGAATTTGCCAAGCGTGTGGCCGTGTTAAGCCAAAAGGCCCATTTATTCTCATCAACGCTACGTGAAAATTTAACCTTATTTGATAGCAACATTTCAGACAACGCAATCTGGTGTGTACTCGAAGAATTAAATATTCACAGATGGGTGAAGGCTTTACCTGAAGGGCTGGATACTTTGATGGGGAACGGGGGGCGCTCATTATCGGAAGGTGAAGTCCAAATGATTGCTGGAGCAAGAACCATGCTTCAAGACGCACAATTGATCATTATTGATGAAGGCACTTCGTTATTAGATCCCAATACGGAGAAAAGCTGGCTGGGGTTACTGGAAAAAATTAGTGCTAATCGCACGGTAATCATCGTTGCCCATCGCTTGCATACATTATCCACTGCTGATCAAGTCATCATCATGAGTGAAGGCTGCGTTAAGGAGATCGTTCATGGCGAAGGGATCAAAACGTTAACAGAAAATATGGAATTTATATCATGACGGTATTAACCCATTTTTTCCCATCAAAAATGTTGTCTGCTTTACGGGGCTTAGTGTGCAAGTTTTTCTTTCTTTACCTTATTAGCATGGTTGTATGGACGCTGATCCACGGCTTGCCTCTGGTTGTTGGTTTTGCCATTAGCCGGCTTCTTGATAGTGCTGTTATAGACCCTGTAGGTTCAGAATCTTGGTGGCTATTGGGGTTGGCTGTCAGCACGATGGTATTACGCTCTGCAATATTGATTTTGGGTTTACATATTGATTTCACATTGATTTTTAAAGTCAGTGCATATCTTAAAAAACGTATTTTGGAAGGGATAAACGGTAACTTCTCTGCTAACGGCTTGCATCTTCCTCAGGGAGATATGCTCAATCGCATTCGTAATGACAGCGATGAAGTGGCCTCTTTCCTCGGTTGGACAGCGGATTTCTTCTACCGAGCCGTATTATTGTTGATTGCACTCGTCGTGCTGTTAAGTACTGATGTTGTTACGACGCTGGCACTTTTGCCAATGGTTGGGGGGTTATGGCTGGGCGTAATTCTCAAAAACAAGGTCGGGACATTGCAGGAAGAGAAGCGTCAATATCAAGGCCAAATTGCCAGTCGTATTACCGACATACTGACAGGAATTCGTGACCTTCGCCTTAGTGGAAAGTTGGATTTGCACATTGAGCGGCTTTCAACAAATTTTGAACGTCGCCGTATGGTGCAGGCAAAACATCAAATGTTCACTGATCTGCTGTCTGGGTTATTTCGCAATATAGTGATGTTAGGTACATCTATCGTTTTGATTGTTGTTAGTGCCCGCATCATTAGTGGCGATTTTACCATTGGTAAATTAGCGCTGTTTTTAACTTATATCGGTTGGGTAAGTGAGCAGATTTTCTTTTTTGGCCGCGCATTAGCTAACTATAAAAATGCTGATGTTTGCTATGAGCGAATTAAGCCACTGTTGCAGATAGAACAACCCGACGGTCAAGCCCCTATTGCTGATGATGCGCTGAAATCACTGGCAGTGAGAGGACTTTGTTGCAATAGAGATACGCAACCTATTTCATTCACTGCAATACCAAATCAACTCATTGTAGTTAATGGCGAAGTCGGTTCAGGTAAAAGTCGTATGCTCCGCGGCTTACTAGCTTTGGAACAACGTTTATCTGGGAGCGTGCTTTGGAATGATAAAGAGGTTTGTGGCAATGATCATTGGTGGCAAAGCCCTAAGGTTGCTTATGCCCGCCAAGGTGCAGGTTTTATTGGCGGTACTGTCCGGGATAATTTGGCGTTGGGTAACAACGCTATCAGCGATGAAACGATGGAGCGAGCGTTAACGGCAGTATATCTGAAATCAGGGTCACCCGATCTTCCTGAAGGACTTGATACTGTGCTGGGTTCTGGTGGTGCCAGACAGTTATCTGGTGGTCAGCGCCAACGTTTGACACTGGCTCGTATGTTATGCCACCCAGCAGAAGTTTATGTTGTTGATGATTGCGATTCATCATTGGATGCGGATACAGCCCGAGCAATATGGTTATTACTGCCTAAACAGTGGCCAGGGATCTGGATTGTAGCATCGCAGAATATTGATCTGCTTGCTCAGGCGGATCAAGTCTTGACTATCAAACGGTGGAGCGAGAAACATGAATTATGCGGTGGTATCTAACTTAAATGATAATGAACAGAACCAAATTTATGCCTTAACAGAAAGCGCCATCAAAGAATTAGGTGTAAATCAGGGTATCACCCATACCGAACTGAAGTTGACCGAACAGGGAGCCAGAATCATTGAAGTGAATGGCCGGGAGGCTCACAAATCTATGAAATTAACACGGTGCTAGGAAAAGCTGATAATCACGAGTTGTTTTTGGATATTTATCAGCGTATGGGGCAGTGCCTGCATTTCCATGTCCGATTTACGGACAATAACGAAATTAAAACTCTTGATGCTCATGGGATGGGGGAAATATGAACCTAATTTCAAGTATAGCTAAAGTACCCGATAATCTAGACCTCACTGATCCTCTTACTCATCTACGCCCTGATATCGATAATATTTGGCGACAATTACGCCGGGATTCCCCTGTTGCCTGGCATGCTGCGGTTAATGGGCTGCCGGGATTTTGGGTGGTTAGCACCCATGAATTAGTTATGCAAGTTTACCGTGATAGCCAAACTTTTACCTCTGTTCATGGCAATGTTATGGCGACTTTGCTATATGGCGGAGATTCAGCTGGTGGCCGGATGCTTGCCGTGTCAGATGGAGACAGACACCGTCAAATTCGTAAGGAGTTGTTAAAGTCTTTTAGCCCGAAGAATTTGATGTCAGTACAGAAAAGAATCAAGCATGCAATGCATGAACTTGTGCGCAATGCAGTAAGATCTGAGCAATGTGATTTTGCTACTGATGTAGCACCACATATTCCGCTTGCAGCCATCTGTGACATTTTGAAAATTCCAGAATCAGATCGGGCAAAATTATTTGCCAATGCGAGTACAGCACTCGCTTCTAACTCTTTATCAGTAGATGAGTTAGATACCCGCCTCGCTCGAAATGAATTGTTGATGTATTTCTATAAATGTATTCAGACTCGCGAAATCGAACCGTTGGAAGATGATCTAATCAGTAATCTGATCGCACTAACTCAAGGCTCCTTGGCCTTGACACAAGAAGAATTGGTTTTTAATTGCTATAGCATACTCCTTGGCGGAGATGAAACAACTCGGCTGGCATTAATAGGGATCGTAAAAACATTCGCTGAAAATCCAGAATGCTGGGCTCAGTTACAACGAGGGGAAGCCGAAGTTAGCAAGGCGGTAGAAGAGTTATTACGATGGACTACGCCTGCTTTACATGGTGGTAGGACAGCAACCGTAGATATTGAATTAGGGGGGCAACAGATTAGGGCTGGTGATGTTGTGACTGTCTGGAATCGATCAGCTAATTTTGATGAAACCATTTTTACTAAGCCTGAAGTGCTTGATTTGAACCGAACTGATAATCGGCATCTTTCTTTTGCATATGGCGCTCATTTTTGCCTTGGAGCCGCACTTGCCAGAATAGAAATTACTGCATTGTTGGAAGCATTATTGGCACTCGTCGATGAGATCTCTTTGAGTGGGGAACCGAGTCCTATCTATTCGACTTTTCTATCTGGTTACCATCACTTGCCCGTCAAATTGGTTGCTGCAAATTGCTCATAGGAATCAATGTGATGAAAGAATTCATAGTGTTGCATGAGCAATTCGATGCGATGGTTGAAAGTGATCCGCACAAAGTTGCCATTAGTGAAAATCACAAGGGCTAAATCAATCCTAACCCAACGAAATCAAATAAGAATCAATTTGATATTGATTCTTATTTGGTTGACAAAACAACGCTGCCACCTAGAATGCAAACCACCTCTTACTTATGGGCACAATTTAGGTGTAACAATGAAAAAAATCCTGCCAATTGTTATTGCATCATTGCTTTCTGTCACCAGCTATTCTGCATTTAGTCAATCATCAACTGAATTCACGCCAAACACGGTGATCGCACAGTCTGGTGATGAAGTCACAGTAAAACATCTTTCAGGTGAAACTAAGGTCAAAAAAAATCCTGACAGGGTTGTCCTGTTTGACTTCGGCACTTATGACTCCATGGTAAAACTAGGCTTATCTGAGAGAGTGATTGCACTGCCTATCGAGAGCCTGCCTGAATATGCGCGCAGCAGTGTATCTGCGAATATGCAGGATGCAGGTGGAATGAAAAAACCAGATTTGGAAAAATTAGCAGAAATAAAACCCGATTTGATTGTGATAACCGGCCGTCAGGGGAGTTTTTATGATCGCTTGTCACAAATTGCACCGACTGTTGATTTAAGCACGGATAATAAAAATTACCTGTCATCCGTTGATAGTAATTTGAAACTGCTAGGTGAGTTATTCAATAAACAGGATGCAGTTAAAACACAGATGGCTGATTTGGAAAAAACCATCGTATCAGCCCAGGAAAAAGCCAAGGCGACAAACAGCAAGGTATTGGTGCTTTTGCATAATGCGGGTGAGTTATATCCCAATAACCAAGCCATTGTTTACAATGTGATCCAAGCGCCAAAAGCAGTATTGCCGGCTCAGCCAGAGAAAGAAAAAAGCCGGGGTGTTACTGCGGATATGATCGCGCAGGCAAATCCTGATGTGATTTTGATCATCGATCGCAGTGAGGCAATTGGGGCAGGTAAGTTGACCAAAGAAAAGTTTGAAATCGATGAGCACATCAAATCAACCAATGCTTATAAGAATGGCAAAATTGTCTTTTTACAATCTGACCTCTGGTATCTGTCCGGCGGTGGCTTGGACAGCCTGAAACAGCAGGTTAAAGCAGTGTCTGATGCGCTGTAGTCTGATGAATAGCAACCCCGCCAATTAATCGCTCTCTTCTTTGAGTTCATCCCGAAATCTGCCTACTCAGGTTTCGGGATTAGTTAATTTATTGATTTTTATTCCCTGTTCTTATTTTTAAATTCCCTCAATTTACGTCATAAAAATATCTCTCGACTCACATATTGTTCCCAAATTGAAACAATCAAGCAAAATGATAACCTCGTCTTGCAGTATAGAATGTCTGCGTTAAGATGTTTCAAAAGGCACTTAATTGGGAGACATAATCATGATTATCAATTCAACTGAATTTAAGAATAATGATTTCTTGCAGAAAGAACATGAATTTAATGAATTTGGTGCTAATGGTGATAATCGTTCGCCCGAGCTTTCCTGGGCAGACGCACCAGCTGAAACTAAAAGCTTTGCTATTACTGTCTATGATCCTGATGCCCCGACTGGCAGTGGCTTTTGGCACTGGGTTGCTTTTGATATCCCGGTTGTAACACAAGCCTTGCCGGCAAATGCCGGGCAAAGTGATGGCAACTTGTTACCAGCAGGAACAATTCAAAGCAAAAATGATTATGGTCTGTCCGGTTTTGGTGGCCCTTGTCCGCCTGAGGGTGATAAAGCGCATCGCTATTTTTTCACCTTGCATGCCTTGGCGGTAGAAAAATTAGGGGTTGATGCTGAAACAACAAATGCGGTTGCGCGTTTTATGATCCAAGCAAATACGCTGGCAACAGCCTCTATAACCGCTTACTACCAACGTTAATTGATGAATAACTCTTCCGTTTCCAGTAGAGGATACAATATGAGCAGCAAAAAAATTGAATGGAATAATGGGTTACAGCAGGAAGCGGTAGAGATCCTGTCTAATGATGGCGGAATGATCGTCTGCCCAACCAAAGTTGGCTACATTATTATGACATCCGACGCAAAAGGTCTGGAGCGCAAATTTGAAGCTAAACAGCGCAATCGCAATAAACCAGGTGTTGTTTTGTGTGGATCTCTGGAGCAGTTGAAAGAGCTGGCTCAGCTGAACGCGGAAATTGAAGAGCTTTATCAAAAACATTGGGATAAAGATGTATTGCTGGGCTGTATCCTGCCGTGGAAAGAAGAAGCTGTCGCCAAGATCCCAGATGATGGTTCTAAAGAATTGATGATGGATCAGCGTGGCACAAGTTGTTTCGTGATTAAGTTTGGTAAACCAGGCGAAATTTTGGCGAAAGAACTGTGGGAGAAATACGGCAAGTTCTCCTTTGCCAGCTCTGCTAATCCATCGGGCAAAGGCAACCGCGGTCTGGTTGAATGTATCGGTGAGCGGATAGAAGAGCGAGCTGACCTGATTATCTCAGCTAATGACTATGTTAAATCTATCCAGCCAAATGAAACTGAGCAAACCCGCTATGAACAAGGCGTCATGGTTTCAATGGTGGATGATTCAGGCAACTTAGTACCTCTGCAAAACGGCCAGCGCGATATCACGCCATGCCCTGTGCTGATCCGTAAGGGGTTGGATGTCCATAAAATCATGCCAATCATGTCGGATATCTTTACTACTTGGGATTATCGCCACGGAAATTATTACTGATATCTCTTGCGGGTGCTGCGGCACCCGCATTGATTTCCCTTATTTATGCAGCTTCCCATTTTCTAAATTTTGCTTCAGCTTGTGCTGCAAGGAAGTCGCAAAGTACTGCACACGTGAAGAGAGAGTACTTTCCGATTTAAACAGCATCCAAGCTTGATAAATGTCCATATTCCATTCTGGAAGAAGCCTGACCAGTTTCCCTTCTGCGACCGATTCATGGGTGACATAGTCTGGCAGATAAGCGATGCCGGCTCCGCTTAACGCTGAACTCATCAATGCCACGCTGTTATTGATACGAAACCGGCTCCGCACTTCAATGTGCTGTTTATGCCTCTCTTTGCGAAACGGCAGAGAGATAGTATGGGCAGGGCCACGGAAGAGCAGATAATCATAGCGAGGAAGATCTTCTGGCTTTTCTATTGGGGCAAACTGGTTCAGATAGTCTGGTGTGGCATAAAGACCCCAGGTAATATCAATCAGAGGCATAACCAGTGGGTGATTAGGCGCTTCACGGCCGATAATGATTGCTATATCACATTGGTCTTCGTCCATATTCACTATTCTGTCAGTGAGTTCCAGATCAACGCTAAGATGTATATTTCCGGCAAGAAAATTATTCAGGGCAGGGACAATGCACTGGCTGCCGAATGATACTGGCGCAATCAGGCGCAGGCTGCCTATCGGCTCTTCATGAAAATTGCGGATGAAATGTTCGGCATTTTGGAATTCGGTAAAAATGCGTTGGCAGTATTGGTAGTAACTCATCCCAACTTCAGTGACTTGGATTTTGCGTGTAGTGCGATTAAGTAACTGAGTGCCTAACCTTACCTCTAATTGGGCAATTTCACGACTGACTGAAGATTTGGATAGCCGTAACGATTTTGCCGCCTCAGTAAAGCTCAGAGTCTCTACAACACGGGCAAAAACCACCATTGAGGTAAGATTCTCAATATTATTCATAAAATAACCTGATGATTTGCGCGAAGGAATCGCCGCATAAGATATCACATTTCCTATGGGTATCGGTGACTATTCTTGAGTTAAGCAGGAAAATCAGTAGCAAATTTAAACAGCGGAATTTCCCATTTTTAGAACTACTGTCCCATAATGGAAACAGTGAGCCATAAGATGCTATTTCCCTACTATTAGGCGCGGTTATCTTGCTAGGATTAGAGCTATCGTATTTCAAGTTGCTGCTTTGTTGACTGCTCTCGCTTATCTTGAATTTCAATGGGCATGCGATCAACTTAGTCTGTTTTAATCTTTGGGGGTAATGTGAGATGAACCAAACTATCACACAAAAAATTCTTGCCCGTGCAAGTGGGCGCGAACACGTCACTCCGGGTGAAGTGGTTTGGGCGAAAGTGGATATTCTAATGTCTCACGATCCCTGCACACCGGGTGTTGCCAGTGTATTTAAAAAAGAGTTCGGTCAGGATGCACGGATATGGGATCCTGAACGTTTTATTTTGATCCCTGATCATTTCGTCTATTCAGCAGACTCACAAGCCAATCAAAATATTCGCGTTATGCGGGAGTTTGCGGCTGAACAGAACATTAAATATTTCTATGATGTCGGGACACCCAATTATAAAGGTGTCTGCCATATCGGGCTTGCTGAAGGCGGCCATACCCGTCCCGGAGAAGTGTTATTGGGGACGGATTCTCATACGGTAACCGCTGGTGCTTTTGGCGCGTTCGCCATCGGGCTGGGGATTACGGATGCAGCTTATGCGTTGGGCACGGGTGAAATTCCTCTCAAAGTACCAACAACAATTCGAGTCAATTTTACCGGAACCAAACCTGCCCACGTTTTGGCCAAAGATATGATCCTGTCCGTGCTGTCAGAATTAACGGTTGATGGCGCCACTTATCAGGCCATAGAGTTCGGTGGCAATGTCGTGGATGAATTATCAGTAGAAGAGCGCATGACCATTTGTAATATGGTTGTAGAATGTGGCGCGAAAAATGGCATCATGGTGCCAAATCAGGCAACTTTGGACTATTTGGCAGAGCGAAACAGCCTTCCTTTTGACATTGTCTATCCTGACGAAGGTGCCCAGTATAGCCGTGTGTTAGATATAGATGTTTCTGCCATGCAGCCGAAAATTGCCAAACCTCACTCTCCAGATAATGTGGTTTCCATTGAAAAAGTTGCCAATGTTGCCATTTCCCAAGCCTATATTGGTTCTTGTACTGGCGGGAAACTGGAAGATTTCGTTGCGGCAGCCCGTGTCATCAAAGGCCATAAAGTTAAAATTCCAACTTATGCAGTGCCCGCGACAAAAGAGGTTTTCCACAAGACGATAACAACCCAAATTGATGGTGTTTCTGTTTATCAGATTTTGAGTGATGCAGGAGTAAAACTCTCCTCTGAATCAGGATGTGCTGCTTGCTGTGGTGGCCCGCCGGATACCTTTGGGCGTGTCAATGACCCGATATCCGTGATATCGACCACCAATCGTAATTTCGTTGGTCGAATGGGGCACAAACGCGCCAATATTTACCTTGCTTCCCCTTATTCCGTTGCCGCCGCAGCGATTACTGGACAGATTACAAATCCTGAGGAGTTTTTATGAGTGGTTCAAAGGAAAATATTATTCGGGGCGAGGTCTATGTATTAACGGATAATATTGATACTGACCAGATCCTTTCAGCAGAATATCTCAAAGTCAATCCTTCGACTCCTGAGGGATATGCCCAACTGGCTTCATTGGCGATGTGCGGATTACCGGAAGGTTCGCTGCCTTTCATTGATGAAGAGCAAGGTAAAGCAAAATACCCGATTATTGTGGCAGGGCAGAATTTTGGCTGTGGATCATCACGTGAACATGCGGTTGCAGCTCTGGGAGCATCTGGGGTGCAAGTTGTTCTGGCACAGTCTTATGCCCGTATATTTTTCCGAAATTGTGTATCAACCGGGGAGTTGTTGCCAATCGCAGCACAAGAACGCTTGTGCGAAAAATTAGTTACGGGCGATAGCATTGAAATTGATGTTGAAAACCAGACTGTGACTTTATTAAAAGAGGGCGAAAAATATCAAACTGATCCCATTGGGGAATTAGCCAATATCGTTTCTGCTGGTGGATTGTTTTCTTATGCTCGTGCGACGGGCAGAATTAAATAATTTAAATTTGATTGATTATAAACTGCACCTTTAAATTTCAGGTGCAGTTTTTTATCAAATAGCCGTTATTGAAAGAACTGTGATTAAAGAAACAGTTCCAATAATGAGTTCAAAAACAGTTTCCCGTGCTTCGTGATTTGCCAGTGGGTATCGTTTTCGGTGATATAGCCCTTAGCCAGTGCTTCATCAATTTGTGGGCGAATGGCACTTTCCGGCAATCCGGTAAACTGACTGAAATCCTGACGCGGCATAGATTCTAACAAACGAAAACGGTTCATAAAAAATTCAAATGGACGATCTTCATTATCCACTTGATTCTGTTGATCTAAATAACGTCCCTGCATATAACCGCGTGGGTGCTTGGTTTTCACGGTGCGAAGGATACGGCCATCTTCAAATGAAATTTTACCGTGTGCCCCGCAACCAATGCCCAAATAGTCACCAAAACGCCAGTAATTAAGATTATGCTGGCATTGATAACCCGGTTTGGCATATGCCGAGGTTTCGTATTGTTGGTAGCCTGCCTCTGTCAGTAATTGATGGCCTTGGGAAAAAATATCCCATAACGCATCATCATCAGGCAATACCGGAGGACGGGAGCCGAAACTGGTATTGGGTTCAATCGTTAATTGATACCAAGACAAGTGCGGTGGAGACAGCTCAATGGCCTGACGTAAATCATTCAGTGCTTCGTTGAGTGTTTGATTGGGCAAACCGTGCATTAAATCCAGATTGAAGCTGCGTAAACCAAGCCCGTCAGCTAATTTTGCCGCTCGCTTGGCCTCTTCCGGGCCATGAATGCGCCCCAGGCGGATCAGTTTATCTGAGCCGAAACTCTGTATGCCGATGGAAATCCGATTGACTCCGGCTCGTTGGTAAGCACTGAAACGATCCGCTTCAACAGTGCCCGGATTGGCTTCCATCGTGATTTCTGCTTGTGGAGAAAGCTGGAGTGAGCCCCTTACTCCATCAAGCAATCGCTGCATTCCTTCTGCACTTAACAGGCTGGGAGTACCGCCGCCGATAAAAATCGTTGATACTTCACGATCACCAATCATCGGCAGATCCGCGCGTAAATCTGCCAATAGATGATCAACATACTCTTGATGCGGCACGTCTCCTTTTAATGCATGTGAATTGAAATCACAGTAAGGACATTTTTGGACACACCAAGGAATATGTATATACAGGCTAAGAGGAGGCAGCTTAAGCATTACGCAAGGCTTCCAGTAACATTTCCAATGCCTTTCCACGGTGTGAAACTGCATTTTTTTGCTCACGGCTTAGTTGTGCTGCTGTGCAGCCAAACTCAGGGACATAGAAAATAGGATCATAACCGAAACCGCCTTCTCCTGCGGCTTCACGGGCGATAATGCCAGGCCAGCGACCGTGAAATACCAGCGGAGTAGGATCTTCCGCGTGGCGCAAATAAACCAGAACACAATTGAATTGAGCCTGGCGTTGTTCATCTGGAACATCACGCATGGCTTCCAGTAATTTTTCCAGATTCGCCTGATCTGAAGCATTATTGCCTGCATAGCGGGCAGAATAAATGCCGGGTACGCCGCCCAAAGCATCAACAGACAGCCCTGAATCATCCGCAATAGCGGGCAGCCCAGTGACTGCTGCGGCATGGCGAGCTTTGATGATCGCGTTTTCGATGAAGGTCAGGCCTGTTTCATCGGCTGAATCCACACCCAATTCAGTTTGAGCCACGATATCTAAGCCAAAATCAGCTAATAAATCAGCCAGCTCACGAACTTTGCCAGCATTTCCCGTGGCGAGAACAACTTTCTGCATTGTTATATATCCAATTAACCTGTTTACCAATTAACGTGTTTAGCAATTAATGTATGTACTCAATTAAGAAGCGAGCATTGAAACTAACCAGACGATGACGTCAGAACGCAGGGCATTCAAGGCGTAGAGAATTAAAATCACAATCATGGCGGAAAAATCAAGGCCACCCATAGAAGGCAGAATCCGGCGGATAGGTGCCATTAATGGTTCGGTCAATTGGAGCAAAACATAGTCGACAGGATTGCGGCCTTGGCTGATCCAACTGAGCAAGGCTCTGGCAATCACCAACCAGAAGACCAGTTTCCCGGCCGCAGTCAGCAGCTCAACGATTCCCAGCAGGAATACGATAGCGGAAGGCATGATAGCTTGCCCGGCGGCTATCCATATGGGCAACATTATCTTGATCAGCACAAGTGGATAGGCAATAACGACAGAGGCTGTGTCGATGGGGCCAATCGAAGGGATAATCCGGCGTAGCGGGTGGACTATCGGTTGAGTGATCTTAACAATAAATTGCGCAAATGGATTATAAAAATCACAGCGTGCCCATTGCATCCAGACACGCAGTAGTAAAACGGCAATATATAAATCCAGAATTGTGAGAACGACAAAATTTAAGAATTGCATGTAGCAGCCCTGATTAAACGAATTAAATTAATTTTTCCATTTCCTGTGCACGGCGAATCGCAGCTTGCATGGCACGGGATACAGTTTCAGGCAGATTGCCCTCATAAAAAACGCGCAATGCTTCCGCGGTTGTGCCTCCTTTAGATGTTACCTGTTCACGCAGGATAGAAAAAGGAAGATCTTTTTGCGTTTCGGCAAGTTTGGCTGAGCCTATTGCCGTTTGCAAAACGAGTTCTCTGGCGGTTTCGCTATCGAATCCCAGCCTTTCGGCTTCTTGCTGCATCGATTCCATGAACAGGAAAAAATAGGCCGGAGCGCTGGCGGAAATGGCAATAATATCGTTAATACCGTCTTCATTATTGAGCCAGCAGGTTTTGCCGACACTGCTCATCAATGATTCAGCGAATTCGCGATCAGATTTCTCAACCTGTTCTGGTGCAAACAGCCCACTGATGCCTTGCCCAATAAGTGAAGGGGTATTAGGCATGATGCGGACAATATTGAGATTATCTTGCAAAAGTGCATAAAAACGGGAAACGGTAATTCCGGAAGCAATAGAAAGAACCAGCTTCTGATTGAAATCAACGTGTGAATGCAGTGGTTCACATACCTCTGCCATCATTTGAGGTTTAACCGCCAGTACAATGACATCGGCTTCCTGAGAATAGCGAATGTTGTCGCTTTGGCTGTTAATGCCATATTCTTTTGCCAACACATCACGGCGAATTGTGTTTGGGGAACAGACAGTAATAAGCTCGGCGGGATAACCTTTTTTGACCAATCCGGCGATGATAGCGTGAGCCATATTCCCTGCGCCAATAAAGGTGATTTTACGATTCTTCATTAAAAAACCTTGCATATTAATCAGTTAACTTTAGATATCAAATCAGATATTTTTACATTTAGGATTTAAAGTCAGAACGGTACTGACGGGCACCAAATATAGCAGTTCCAATTCTAACCAGTGTAGAACCACAGGTAATTGCAGCTTCCATATCATCCGTCATCCCCATAGAAAGGGTATCGATTTGCGGATATTGTGCCTTTAGATCTAGGAATGCTTGTTCCATCAGGCGAAAAACAGCGAGTTGGCGCTCATGATTGTTTTCTGGCGCGGGGATAGCCATTAATCCACGCAATACCAGATTTGGCAAGGCGTTAATATTTGCTGCCAACCCGGTTAAATCTTCCAGCAAAATGCCTGATTTGCTTTCTTCGCCACTGATATTAATTTGAATCAATACATTGAGAGGTGACATATTCTCAGGGCGCTGTTCGCTTAAGCGCTGGGCGATTTTTTCCCTATCAATGGTATGGCACCAATCAAAGTTCTCTGCAACCAAGCGGCTCTTATTGGACTGCAATGGGCCAATAAAGTGCCATACCAGATCATTTCGGTTGCTGAAGTGTTGAATTTTTTCAACACCTTCCTGGACATAATTCTCACCAAATTCCCGTTGACCTACTGCGATGGCTTTTGCGATGTCCTCCACAGGTTTGGTTTTACTGACTGCAAGTAAAGTAACTTGTTCTGGAATACGCCCGCATTTCTGAGCTGCAAGAGCAATGTGGTTCCTGACATCTTGAAGATTTTGTTCGATATTGTTCATAAGTAACTCAGGAGATTAAAAAATGAATATGGAAAAATGGGTGTCTCTTAGTGTAAAGCATAATGCTTCTGATCTGCATCTTTGTGTCGGACAAGTTCCTGTTTTGCGCATCAATGGTGTGCTGTATCCACAGATGCAATTGGAAAAAGTTCAGACAGATACCCTTGTTGCATGGAGTGAAGACGTGTTATCGGATATCCAGAGGCAGCAATTAAAAGAGCATGGGCATGTTGATTTTGCGTTGGAGATGAAAGATAAACAACGGCTAAGGGGAAATTTGTTTTGCCAACAATCACGTTTGTCATTGGTATTGCGGTTAATTTCGGATAAATGCCCGACACTGGAACAGCTCCACGCACCGGATATCATCCAGCAGCTTATTTTACAGGAAGCGAGCGGCCTGATATTAGTGACAGGTGCAACGGGAAGCGGGAAATCTACAACGTTGTCGTCCATGATTGACACGCTTAACAGCCACAGCAGCAAGCATATCATTACGCTGGAAGATCCCATCGAATTTGTTCATCAAAGCCGGAATTGCCTGATACAGCAACGGCAGATAGGCAGGGATGCCCCCGATTATCAGACAGCATTGAAAGGTGCATTGCGCCAAGATCCGGATGTGATCTTACTGGGAGAATTGCGTGATAAGGAGACAATTAGATTGGCCTTGACTGCGGCTGAGACGGGGCATTTGGTTTTGTCTACATTACATACCCGGGGAGCCATTCAAACGATAGATCGTCTGGTTGATGTATTTTCCGCAGAAGAAAAAGGCTGGATTGGTAGTCAACTGGCAGGGAGTTTAAAAGCAGTTATTTCTCAACAACTACTTCCGGCCAGAGAAGGAGGAAGGGTGGCTATCCATGAAATTTTGGTGGTTAATCAAGCCATCAGCCATTTAATCCGGGAAGGTAAAAACCATCAAATAGCCTCTTTAATGCAGACAGGAGCCGCTTGCGGTATGCAAACCTATGAGCAAAGCCGGCAGCAGCGCAATTCGTCAGGGCTATTGGCTGAGCCAGGGAGAGCTGCTATTGCAAGATAACAGCCATTTTCCTTGAGTATATTTTCTTGCGCATCATTTTCTTACGCATTATGAATGTTGCTGTTCAAACCAGCTTTCCAGAATAATAACAGCAGAAGCGGCATCTACTTTGCCTTTATCCAAGGCCTTATAGCCGCCGTGACTGAACAAATGAGAGCGGGCTTCCACAGTGCTTAACCGTTCATCGTGCAGTTCAACCTGAACGCCAAAACGGCCATGCAGACGATTGGCAAATTTTCGGGCTTGGGCGGTAACGAGTTGTTCTGTTCCATCCATATTGAGTGGCAGGCCAACAATAACCAAATCGGGTTGCCATTCTTTGAGTAATTTTCCGATGAGCTCCCAATTTGGAGATCCTTCGTTGGCCTTAAAGGAAGAGAGTGCTCTGGCTGTGCCTGTAATTTCTTGTCCGATAGCAGCACCGATACTGCGGGTACCAAAATCAAAAGCAATAATAGTGCGGTTTTTCATCAGGCATGCCCTGCTTGTGGTGCGAGATTGTGAATATTTACCCCCAGCAAAGAAGCGGCTTCACGCCAGCGATCAGCAATGGGCGTATTAAAAATGATGGAAGGTTCTGCCCCAACGGTAAGCCAATCGTTTTCCATTATTTCTTTTTCCAACTGGCCAGTTTCCCAGCTTGAATACCCGAGGGTCATTAAAACATCTTTTGGTTGGCGCGGTGTACCGAGTGCTTCCAGCATATCTTTGGATGTGGTGATCATCGTTTGATCAGAAATTTGAATGCTGGAACTGAAACCTGACTGTGGTGTATGCAAAATAAAGCCGTGCTCTTGAGACAGGGGGCCTCCTGCAATCACAGGTTTATTGAGGCTGATGGTATCGTCTCTATCTTTCGGGGCGATATTCAGTTTTTGCAAGATGCCTTGGATGGTTATCTGAGCTATCGGCTTATTGATAACTAACCCCATTGCCCCATTTTGATCATGTTCGCAGATATAGACTACAGAACGGTTGAAATAAGGAGCAGAGAGTGAAGGCATGGCAATAAGAAAATGGTGCTGTAGGTTCATGTGTTTTCTGATAATTATTTTGGCAATGTAAGAGTAGTTTGGCCCACCAGTATGGGGGAAAAGAGTAGCCCTTTATACTAGGACTACACTGGATTTTCAATGGATTAAAGAGCGATTAAGGTATTATGCAACCTCGTTTCCACCCACAAAAGTGGATGGAATGTGTATGTTTTCTCTCAATGGATTGAATTTAATGGCATCCTGTAAATAGTCAGGGGTGAAGTGGGCGTATGCCATAGTTTGCCGAATACTTGCATGCCTCATGATTTTTTGTAAGGTCAAAATATTTCCTCCATTGAAAGGCATGAGTATCAGTTTTGACGATCAGATTATGCGGTTTGCTAATGGTGAAGTCCGGTTGATGGAAACAGAGGACGGGCGGATGCAACGATTACGCGAGTTTGATGCCCGGAAAGAGGCGCGCCGCGATGTTTCGGTAGCCACTGGTATTCTAAGTTAAACCCACACCCGACCTTAAACCAAAACTATAACATGGACGGGATTGGGATGAGTAATCAAGGACTACTTTCCCAGCGCGGCAACGAGTTGGTATTATGATTAACAGTTTCTTGAAAAGACTAATCAGAATTTAATTAAATTCATATTCCTTTCATATTACGCCCATACATTTTAATGGTAAATGGAGATTCGCCGAATTTATCGAAATACAATGTATTGTTATCGTTAAATACGTGATCAATTCCTTGTCCAACAACGTTTACTTCATATGTAATTACAGTGTTTTCTCCAGTCCAAGGTTCTGAATAACTAAGTATCAATTTATGTAATGGGTCATTTTCTCCTTCACCAAAATATACCGGCGTTTTCCTCGCGCCGCGATCTATTGTCGCTATTGCGCTTGCGCCACTAGCAGATATCAAAGTGACAGTTATGCGTTGTGCTACACTATTATATATAACTCTATAGCTCATATTATAAAACCTATCAATTATGTTTATTGAGAAGGGAGCCTCTATAGCAACTGGCCGCCTTCCTTAGAAGCGCACTTCTCAGGCATATTCGGGTTTCTTATGTATATGGTAAATTCATAAAAATTAGGGTCAAAGCAAAGATTAAGTTGTCCCTCGCTTTTATTGAAAATATCATAAAGATACCCGCCAGATTTAGCATATAAGTCTTGGCTAAAGACGACCGAATATTTCACATCAATATGTATAGTTACGTTAACCATTATCGACAAAAGCTCATTGCCATCAAAAACGGCCCACGAAGTACTTTCTGGAGGTAGAGAAGTTTTATAAATTTTAGTTCCAACGCTTCCTTGAGAATAAATATCTACACGATATTTTGATTCGTTATATAAACGTCTTCCGAGCATATTATTCATCTCCATGATTAGTTCTGTGTTTTTTAATTATAATGAAAATGCCAATTAGTTATATTTCATTAAAAAATTTTTAAATTTTTTTTATATTGGTATTAAAGCATGTGTTGCTATTTAATTAATTTTAGAAATCAACTAAACTGAGAGCTTTTGGATTTAATATTCGCTAAGAAAACTCTCTAGCTAATTAAAATATTTGAATTTTATTATTTATGATGGGTAGTGCTAGTTTTGCATAATAAGATAATTTCTTTATGTTGTTAAAGTTCAGGATGGATGGAGCTAAAGAGCGAATTCATGAATGAGTTTTATGAATAATCTTTTCCACAAATTAATATATTTCTGGTTATTTTTAGTTGGGGGGTTGTCGAGTGAAATAAGTACATATTGAAACAAATTAAAAAAATAAGAAATAAATCATATAATTGATTCATTACTACAAGATAATAGTTTCCTAAAGCATTATCCTAATGTGATTCAATTGATTAAAAAACATATTAACATCCCCAGAAAAAATAGAAGTGTTTTGCCCGTAATAATTGATTCTTTGACTGGCAAGATGCTGGTTGCTGTAATAATTAAAATGTACAATCAATAGGAAAAATGACATCGCAATTCTTCACAAGTTTGCACAGTTTTTCTTGACATTCCAATCCCACGAAAGCCCAGTACTGACAAGGTTTCCCCTCCCCTGCATAACTGCACAAAAACGCCCCCCTTTTTGAGTTCATTGATGGAAAACACTTTCGCGGCTTTCTCAACATCCCCGTAGTTGCCATTGTCCGATGGCAATTCGCTCATCAGTTGCGGCGGCACTCGGTGTATGGCCAGCAGGTCGTCGCGGGCCTCTTCCTTGACATTGCTGAATTCCTCCTTGGCACTGATTTGGCTGAACGGCAGGATTTGCAAACCGCCTTTCTTGCCTTTAGCCGCATACATAAACAGATTCTTAAACGCCCCATCCGGCGGGATTTTTGCAGGGCGTTTTCAGGTTTTCCACGCCTTGGGTGTCCATGAGCGGGTCGGTCAGGTAGACAATGACCGCGGCATGGCTGCCGTTATCGTAGTAGTTCATGCGAAACGCCGTCGCGGAGCGGTTCAGGTTGGCCGACAGCAGCCCCGCCAGATATTCCGGCAAGCCGTAAATTTCCTGATGGATTTCGGGGTTGATCAGATGAAAGATACTGTTTGGCCGAATCTCAAACTCCTTGAGTCAGCTTTCAACAAACCAGTATTCGGGGCTTGTTCGATTGTTATTGTGCCGATAACGTATTAATAATTATGCAGTGTTTCCGAGATAACCACTCCGATATCTGCCACGGTCACTTTCGGTATTGTCGCTATAATTTCCCCTGTTTTTAGATCAACTTTCACTGCATAAGAATCTTCAGCAATCCTTTCGAATACGCTTTTACCTTTGATTACTGTTTGTACTATTGCGTAAGGCTGTTGCTGATTGAGAACTAATTGGTAGGTTGTTTCAACATGTTGGTAGCTTGAAACATCGAACATATTGCGTTTAATTGCTATTTCTAACGGCCTGTAGGAATTATTCTCGTGGTTAAAGTTTGATATAAAGTTATCCAGATTGATTAACTTGGAAGGTGTATGTGAATCTTTTCTAAGATCATCATCACACGCAAGAATTTCATCCAGTTTTAGCTGCCCCAATTTTGCTGAATATTTTTGAGTTAAGCAGTTGTAGAAAGGACTTGTCACCATCTCACGTGCTTTCTTAAAAGAAAGGTGGCTTTCACCAGTGTAAGATGCTTGCTTGCCATCGCTGTTAAACAAGTCAGCACTGCTGACAATATAGAGGATAGCGGCACAAGCCAGAACACCGACTGTGATTGCTATTGTGGTTTTCGGTTTTAATCCACGTGATCTTTTTGTTCCACAATGTGGGCAGGTTTGCTCGTTCTGTGCCATTTCCCCCTGACACTGTTTGCAATTTGCTGACTTCATCAAAATTAATCCTTATCCAATGTTGTTTGGTTATCCATTTCAATCCAATTAAATATTTTGCAAAAATATTACAAATACTAATCATTGCGCAAGATTTACCTAGTCTAGGTGTGAAACTGATCTGATAGTCTGATGGTGATAAACGAAAAAGCCCCTCAAAAATGAGGGGCTTTGGCTGAAGATTTAGTTATAAAGTGGATGAGACGTGGATGGCTTCTTACAAAATTCCTTTATAATCAATGCATAATATCTTAATAAGTCCCACCAGTATGTGGGCTCTTATTATAAATGGCAAATATTGCCAGGAAACGGATATCGTTCGAGCGATTATGCGACCTGTTTTTCCAATCGTTTCTCTATAGCATCCATAAGCATGCCTGTAACCGAAATATCAGGGAAGGCGGCTTCTATTTCGCGGGCGCAAGTTGGGCTGGTGACGTTAATTTCAGTTAAACGATCGCCAATGATGTCTAGCCCAACAAAGATTAATCCTTTTTCTTTTAATACCGGGGCGACAGCACGGGCAATGGCCCAATCACTTTCTGACAATGGGCGGGCTTCTCCGCGTCCACCGGCTGCAAGGTTGCCACGTGTCTCCCCTTGGGCAGGAATGCGGGCAAGGCAATATGGTACAGGCTCACCATCCACAACGAGTACGCGCTTGTCGCCATCTTTAATGGCCGGAAGGAAGTTTTGTGCCATGCAATAACGGCTGCCGTGTTCAGTGAGGGTTTCAATAATAACCCCGACATTGGCATCATCTTGCTTCAAACGGAAGATGGAAGCGCCTCCCATGCCATCCAGCGGTTTGAAGATAACATCGCCATGTTTTTGGTGGAATTCGCGCAAATGTTTATCACTGCGGGTAACCAGCGTATCAGGTGTCAGTTCCGGGAACCAAGCGGTGAATAGTTTTTCGTTGCAATCGCGCAGGCTTTGGGGCTTATTGACTATCAAGCTACCCTTGGCTTCGGCTCTTTCCAGAATATAGGTAGCATAGATGTACTCAGTATCAAACGGCGGATCTTTACGCATCAAGATGACTTGCAAGGTATCGAGTGCAATCTCTTGTTCACTGCCAAACTGATACCATTGCTGTGGGTTTTCTTCTACCGTGAGTAAACGGGTGCGGGCGCGGGCTTCGCCCTGATGCAGATAGAGGTCATTCATCTCCATGTAATGAATTTCCCAGCCGCGTTTCTGTGCCTCCAACAGCATGGCAAAACTAGTGTCTTTCTTGATTTTGATGGATGAAATAGGATCCATCACTATACCGAGCTTGATCATTTCTTCTCCTTAACCCAAATCACCAAAACGTACTTGCAAGGCGGTAATTGCGGTGAGTGCCGTAGTTTCTGTCCTCAAAATGCGAGGCCCCAACAGGATATCAGTAAATTGATATTTTGCTGTCATTTCAATTTCCTCCGCAGATAATCCCCCTTCAGGCCCAATCAGCAGGCGTACTTTTTCCACGGGGAGTGGGAGGGTATTAATACTCTGGCTGGCACGAGGATGTAGATTCAATTTTAGGCTGCCATCATTTTCTTCGCACCATGCCTCCAGTTGCATCACCGGGCGGATTTCAGGAATGCGGTTACGGCCACATTGTTCACAGGCTGAAATGGCAATTTTTTTCCATTGCTGTAATTTTTTCTCCAGCCTTTCCGCATCCAGTTTTACACCACATCGCTCAGAAAGTAATGGGGTGATAGTGCTGACACCCAACTCTACGGATTTTTGGATGGTGAATTCCATCTTTTCACCACGGGACATGACTTGCCCCAGATGTAAATCCAGTGGAGATTCATGATCAGCCAATTGATTGTTAAGGATACGTACCTTGACGGATTTTTTACTGGCTTCGGTAATTTCTGCATCAAATACCTGATTGCTGCCATCAAAAAGCTGTAATGCCTGACCATGGTTCATTCTGAGCACTCGGCCAACATGGTTGGCTGCATCATCACTCAGGTAGATTTCAATCCCTATTGAGAGAGGTTCAGGGTGATAGATGCGGGGAATTCGCATATTTCTTTTTTCCTTCTTTTTTCCCGGATAATTCCGGTATGGCGCAAACAGTCATATGACAAAGTGGTTCCTGTCATGATAAAGGAGCGCTGTTTACGCGATCAAGTGATACAGACTTTCTTTCAAATTACAGTTTATTTGCTGGCGCTTTTCATGGGAGGAAAGCCTTGGGGGCGAACAATTCATTCTGATAAATATGCCACTCCTTTGCTGTTCTTTGCCGTCGTATTGTACCTTGAAATCCATTGGGTATACCGCTTTGTTTCGAAGGGGCAGATTGCTCTTGCGAGCCGACTCGCAAATTTATTTTACAATCGTGTTTTCCGCTAATTTATTATTGTCAAAGTCAGGAACAAAATATTAGTATCCATCCCGTTCTGATTAATCTCAGAAAATAAGGGAATAATAGAGTGACAAGGAAGTCATTTATAAATTTTTTTAAAAATAAAACAAAGGATGGTTTGTTATCTTAATTAACTTGGATTATATGATAGTCATGTTTTTTTGCAGCACGTTGCTATTATTATCTATTATTGATATTAAAACATATTACTTGCCGGATATTATCACTTTCCCTTTATTATGGCTTGGGATTTTATTTAATATCGATGGCAACTTGGTAACCATTAGGAGTGCAGTCTATGGCGCCATATCAGGGTATTTATTTTTGTGGTTTTTATATTGGTCATGTTTTTATCTCTTTAAAAAAGAAGGAATTGGTCAAGGCGATCTCAAATTAACCGCAGCGATAGGAGCATGGTTAGGTGTAGAAATGATACCAATTCTGATATTAATGGCCTCATTGTCTGGATTATTTGGATTTATATTATTAAGGTTAAAAAGAAAATCTTACCCTGACTTTATCGCTTTTGGGCCTTATTTATGTTTTTCGGCGATAATATTGTTGGGGTTTCACCTGAGCGATATTAATATCATGGATGGCTAATGTAATTCACTTTTAATGATTTTTATTTCTGATAGATTTTGTTTTTAATGTATATTATTTTTAATATGCTGTTCTTTGATAACCCGCGGCAGCAGCGATGGTTTAATATGCAATCGCTTGGCTGCGCGGGATAGGTGGAGCATATTTTCTGCGTCAGGTAGCAGTGAAAATAATAAAGCTCCCTTTTTATGGTAATTGACCTTGTGGCAATTAGCCTTGTGCTGATTGATCTTATGATACTTGACAGCATCTAAGAACGAGACGGTTTAAACTCATTTTCCGTATTAACTGCTTTTTCGTCGTGTGCATGCACGTGTCCAAGCAATGCGAAGATGACCAACGCTGTGAGAACAGCGGCACTCGACAAAATAAACAGCGTGGTCTGAAACGCAGTGTCGTAGCTATGCAGTACGGCATCGCCCAAACCCGGCAATAAGGCACTGGCACCTGCGACGTCGCCAATGGCGGCTCGGCTGGCGATTTGCCCGAGTGATGAATCAGAAACGATGTCCGAAAGACCGGCATGGATACGTGCTGCCAGCAGTGCGCCCAATACTGCCAATGCCACGCCATCGGCGGACACACGCACAGCATTGAAGATACCGGTTGCCATGCCTGCGCGTTCTTTCTCTACGACACTGACTGCCAGGCTGTCCATCAGGCCCCAAGGTAAACCGATGCCAATGCCAATCAACAACATTGGCCATAATAAAGTGCCATCGACAGCGCCTCCTGCAAGGGTCTTCCCGAGCAAAAACAACCCCAGAGCCAGAATCAGCAAGCCAATGCTAGAGAGCACGCCCGCTGACAGCCAACGTGCAAATATCCCAGCCAAGAAAGGCACTACCAGTAATGGTGCAGAAAGGGTAATCATTAACTGCCCGGCCTCCAGCGCACTGTAGCCATCCACGCTAATGAAACGCGCCGGTAGGATTACTATCAGAGCAATGTAGAAAAATGCGGGTGAAGCGCCGAGTATCTGTACGCCTACGAAGCGGGCGCTACGGAACAGAGACAGATCGAGCATCGGCCGAGCCTTATATCGTTCGATGATGACGAAAGTAATAAAAAGAACGACAGTAGCTACCAACGATATGATGACTCCGGTATTCCCCCAGCCATGCTCAGGTACAAGCAGCAGCCCGTAAGTCAACAGGGTAAGGAACCCCGTGAAGCTAATGGCTCCAGGCCAGTCCAGCCCTATCGCTTGTGGATCGCGTGACTCGTCGGCAGTAAAGAATGCCAAAACCAAGCTGATAATACTGAGTAGCCCGGTTGCCAAAAATACCCAGCGCCAGCCCGCAGTATCTGTCAACCAGCCAGCTACCAGTGGCCCAAAGGCCAGCGCCACACCGAAACAGGTTCCCAGAATACTGAACGCACGCGTGCGCAATGACCCGTGAAATACTTGTGCCAGAGTAGAAACACCACCGGCGAAGGCTACCGCGCCACCAGCGCCTTGCAGCAAGCGCAATGCATCCACCCACAGTATCGAAGGGGCGTAGGGAATGGCGAATGTGACTACGATGAATAATATTAAACCGAGTAACCAGACGCGCTTACGCCCATAGGTATCAGCCAGACTGCCGGCAGCCATCATCAGGCTGCCATAAGTGAGGATGTAACCATTCATTACCCAATTGAGTTGACCGGGTGTGCCTCCCAGTACCTGATGGATGGACGGCAACACGACCGCTGGGCCGGTGAAGCACAATGGCGTCAGGATGCCGGTCAGGCAAACGGTCAGTAACAGCAACCAGCGGCGTGCACCGGCATCATGTGTAGTCATCATGGGCTCCTTTTTAGAGACTAAGCGCTGAAACCGCCGTCCACGTCAAATACCGAACCAGTGATGAAATTCCCACCGTCGCCTGCCAGATGCAACACTGTGGCGGCAATGTCTTCGGGATGACCGAAAGCTGGCAGCACCAGCCCAGCGAGTGTCGAAGGCGCACGCGGGCCATCGGCTGGATTCATGTCAGTGTTCGTTGGGCCTGGCTGTACGAGATTGACCGTGATACGACGCGCACCCAAATCGCGTGCAACACCTTTGGTAAAACCAACCAAGGCTGCCTTGCTGGTGGCATATAAACTGAGACCAGATTTCCCTGTACGTGTGGCGAGGCAGCTGCCGATGGAAATAATGCGCCCGCCGTCGGGGAGGTATTTGGTCGCCTGCATGGTAGCGGCGAACACCGCTCGCAGATTGACAGAGATCGTGCGTTCAAAGTCGTCAAGCGTGAGTTGGTCGATAGTCCCTGTCAGGAAATTGCCGGCGTTGTTGACCAAAATATCCAATTGTCCGAGTTTGGCGACGATGGTATCTACTGCCGCGATGACTTGGTTGGCATCAGTGGCATCGGCAGCGATAATTTCGGCACGGCGACCGAGTGAGCGGATCTCGGCGGCCACTTCTTGTGCCTTGTCCTGAGATGTGCTGTAGGTGATAGCAATGTCCGCACCTTGTGCGGCCAAGGTGCGCGCGATAGCTGCACCAATTCCACGACTGCCTCCGGTAACGAGGGCGACTTTTCCTGCAAGTGAACTCATGTTGTGAACTCCTAGGTATAGTCAAAAATAAATGCCGTTCTTTCCCAGCCCCTGCCTGATGGCTGTCCTGTTTGTTGTACATATCTGGTTACCACAACAGACGGCGCACAGGCCAAGCTGGGTTTGCATATTATGTACCGATCGATATAAATATAGGGAGACGGTCTGACGTTGTCAATAACTTTTATATCGATTAGTATTTATGTGCATCTGTATCTATATAGAGTCATATTTATGCAGAACAGTATTTATGTTGTTGCACCAGAGGAGTCAGTTATGGCAAAAATGGGTCGTCCCCGTACTTTCAATCGTGATGAAGCTATCCAGCAGGCAATGAACTTGTTTTGGGAACACGGTTACGAATCCACATCCTTGTCGCTACTCAAAGCGGGCATCGGTGGCGGTATAACCGCCCCCAGTTTCTATGCTGCCTTCGGCTCCAAGGAAGCGCTGTTTCGAGAGGTCGTGGAACGGTATATCGCCACGCACGGCCAAGTCGTCGCCAGTTTATGGGATGAAAGCCTTTCACCACGCCAAGCTATTGAACTTTCTTTGCGTCGCTCTGCAAAGATGCAAACTGAATCAGGCCACCCTAAAGGGTGTTTGCTGGTGCTGTCGACCAGCGCTTGTTCGCCGGAACATGAGCATGTACAGAAGTTGCTTGCCAAACAGCGTGAACGCACGAATGAAGGGTTTCGACAGTGTGTACAGCGTGCCGTCAATTCTGGGGAATTGCCTGCTGATATCGATATACAGGCTTTTGCTGCTGTTTTTTATTGTTTTCTCGGTGGGTTGTCCATACTGGCGCGTGATGGCGTATCTGGTGCTGTGCTGGATGCAGCGGTGACGGAAATTATGCGCAATTGGGATGTGCGTGCTGCTTCTATGGCAGGGTAGATGCTGTTAGCTCTTGCCGGAATGCTTCTATCAGTGTTATTGCCCTGCGGGAAAAAAGCAGTATCGGACGCTGCTTTTTACAGCGTCCGGTATGCATTATCAGATTATTGAGGCCACTTCATTTCGCCTTTCAACACCTTGGCACCCATCTCCAGACTGGATTCATCAGCAAGGTTTGGATAGTGTTTTTTCATCGCGGCAATCAACGCTTCGGAATCTTTTGCTTTTGGCAACTCTTTTTCCAGGGTCGTCAGATAGTTTTGCGTGAAACTCACGGATTCCAATGACATTGATGAATTCCCCAGATAATGGCTTGGTACAACCGTATCTGGTTTTAATTTTTTAATGCGATCTAAAGTTTGTACCCAATGTTGGCGTGATTCTTTAGTTTGAGTATCAGCAGTCCAAACATGAATGTTGTCTGAAACGATAACACCACCGACAACGGCTTTCAGTTTCGGTATCCAGATAAATGTACGATCTGCGGCTGGGCCGTCCAAACCTTCAACAATCAGTTTCTCACCATCAACCATAAAAGTGTTGCCTTTCAATGGCTCAGGTACAACGATTTTTTTAGGCGCCTGATCTGCCAGAATTTCACCCCAATAGGCCAATTTACCTTCTTTGGTTTCATTGATGGCTTTAATGGTTTCAGGTGATGCAATGATTTTGGCGTCAGGGAACGCATCCGTTATCACATCAAGACCAAAGTAAAAATCGGGATCAGAATGGCTGATGTAAATCGTTGTTAATTTTTTGCCTGTCTGCTGGATCATTTTTACCAGCTTTTGTGCATCGTTTTTCTTAAACTGAGCGTCGATCAGGACAACTTCACGGTCACCACTGATAATTTCTGAAGAAACAGGGAAAATGCCTTTTTCACCCGGATTGTAGATATCCATCTTGAGTTCGGCAGCTTGAGCCAGTGCTGTCATTCCCAAAGAAAGGGTCGCCGCCAGAGCGATAGTTGATGTTGTTTTGCGAGCCATCATTGAATTCCTATATCAAAATGCGTGTTTGCTTGAATGACACGTATGATAAGTTGCATGTTTCGATTTAAAAACACCATAATCAGCAATTATTTGTTGCGTATATCGATCTAATGGGTGGTTGAAATGGACAGGATCACAGCAGCACAAGTATTTGTGACGATTGTTGAGCAAGGAAGTTTAATTGCAGCGGCAGAACGGTTGGATATGTCGAGGGCAATGGTGTCACGTTATTTGGCTGAAATGGAAAAATGGGCGGGAATCCGTTTATTGCATCGCACAACGCGTAAAATTAGCCTGACGTCGGCAGGGGAGAGTGTTTATCCGCGCTGTCTTAAATTAATAGAATTGGCGGAAGCCATGCCTGTGCAACAATCATTGGAAGCACAGACATTGCGGGGATCGTTGCGTGTCAGTTGTTCTCAATCATTGGGCATGAGTGCACTGGCGGTTGCCATTCCAGAATTTATGCGGATATATCCACAAATTGCGGTCAATCTGCAAATGAATAATAAAGTTGTTAATTTGATAGAAGAGCGGGTTGATTTGGCGATACGCATTACTAACAATCTGGAGCCAAATCTGATTGCTCGTCCATTATCGACCTGCCATTCCATTATTTGCGCAGCCCCATCTTATCTGGCGAAGCAAGCGTCTCCTAAAAACCCTGAAGATTTAGCATCACATAATTGCCTGACTTATAATTTTTTCGGCAAGAGTTTGTGGGTATTTGAAAAACAGGATGAATACTATTCCGTTCCAGTCAGTGGCACATTAAGTGCCAATGAGTCCACGGTATTAATGGAAGCTGCGTTGCAAGGGGCAGGGATTGCAATGCAACCTTATTATTCTGTTGCTTCTTATTTAATGTCGGGGCAGTTAGTGGAGCTGCTGCCGGATTATCAACCTCAGGCAATGGGAATTTATGGTATTTATGCCAGCCGGCAAAATATGCCGGCGACTTTGCGTGTATTGTTGGATTTTTTGGTGAACTGGTTTGCTACTTCAGAGTATTGGCAGAAATTAATGCTGAAACGCTGAGGATAATTTTTCAGGAAATAAAAGGATTTGCTGTTTTAAGTGAGTGATAAAAGCCTCAACGGGCTCTGAGGTAGGGCGATGTATTGGCTTGATTAGGCTTACGGTAAAAGGAATGTTGATACTGAATGGACGAATGCAAATATCGGCATTCCTATCCAAGTAGTCCAAGGCCGTGAGTGGGTTGACGATTGATATACCGATGCCCTCGCTGATCATGGCACAAATTGAGGCTGTACTGTGGGTTTCCATCACCATTTTTCGGTTGACATGATGCTCAGTGAATATTGCATCAATGAGCTGTCGATAACTGTCTGTTATCGACAGGCTGATAAAGTTCTGCCCGTGAAAATCTTCTGGTGTCAGGTGTGATTTTTGACTAAGTGGGTGATTGGCGGGTAGAACGCAAACCTCATTTAAAGTCATCAAGGTTTCTTGCACAGTGCCTGCGGGAGTCTGCAAATGCTCGGTTAAACCGAAATCGTGACGTTGCGCTGAAAGCCATTCTTCCAACAAAGGAGACTCCTGCGGAATGATAGTCAATTTCGCCTCAGGATAACGCTGGATAAAGTTACTGCAAACTTTGGGAAGCAGAGATTGCGAGAACATTGGCAAACAGGCGATGGACAACTGGGCATCTTCAAATTGGCGGATACTGTCTGCCGCATTGATTATTCTCTCCAAGCCATAGTAAGAACGTTGAACCTCTTCAAATAACCGCAACCCCTGTACTGTAGGAAACAAGCGCCCTTTGATGCGATCAAATAATTTTAGTTTCAGTAATTTTTCAAGCCGGGCAAGTTCACGACTGACTGTCGGTTGAGACGTTTTCAACAAGATCGCAGCATCTGTCAGATTATTAGTGGTCATGACTGCGTGAAAAATCTCAATATGTCGCCATGAACAGGGATGCATATATTTTCCTTTTGTTGTGTATGTCCGCTGGAATGGTACGTTCACGATAGGCAGGCACGATATTGTCATACCACGTAAATATTATACCAAAAAATGGCTCTAAAAATAGCCAGATTTATATCATGGATGAATAGAGTGTTAATAAATGGATATTTTTTTCCTGTTTTGTTGTTGCCCATAATGAAGCCTCTGCTGATTCTGTAAGGTACTTCAATGACAACTGCAACTTTTGCCCCCAATTTTGGGAAATATTTTACCCAAGAGCACCTTTCTCAATTACCTCATCAATATGGAACTCCGCTATGGGTTTACGATGGGGATAGCATCATTCAGCAAATCGAGAAATTAAAACAGTTTGATGTTATTCGATTTGCGCAGAAAGCGTGCTCCAATACTCATATTCTGCGTCTGATAAGAGAGCAGGGCGTTAAAGTTGATGCGGTATCATTGGGCGAAATTGAACGGGCGCTGTATGCGGGTTTTCAGCCGGGAAGGGAAAAATCAGAAATTGTATTTACTGCTGATGTGATTGATGAAGCAACACTAGCCCGTGTTATTGAACTGGATATTCCTGTCAACGTTGGTTCCATTGATATGCTGGATCAGATTGGTGAACGACAGGCCGGTCATCCTGTCTGGCTACGCATCAATCCCGGATTTGGGCACGGGCATAGCCAAAAAACGAATACAGGTGGCGAAAACAGTAAACATGGAATTTGGTATCAGGAAATTACTTCTGCGATTGAAAAAATTCGCCACAACGGTTTGAAATTGATGGGCTTGCATATGCACATTGGCTCAGGCGTAGACTATCAGCATCTCGCCAACGTATGTAATGCGATGGTGGAACAGGTCATATTGTGTGGGGAAGATATTCAGGCTATTTCAGCCGGAGGGGGATTATCGATTCCTTACAATACCGGCGAAGAAGCCGTGGATACGGAACACTATTATAGTTTGTGGCATGAAGCCCGTGAGCGCATCGAGCAACATTTGGGGCATCATGTTGAGTTGGAAATCGAACCGGGGCGTTTCTTGGTTGCTCAATCCGGTATTTTAATGGCAGAAGTACGGGCAGTGAAATCAATGGGAAGCCGCCATTATGTGCTGGCAGATGCGGGATTCAATGATTTGATGCGCCCGGCAATGTATGGCTGTTATCACCATATTTCAGTCTTGCCTGCAACTGCTCGCGACAATAGCCATCATTTACAGGAAAGCGATTTGCAGGAAACTTTGGTCGCCGGGCCATTGTGTGAATCAGGTGACGTTTTTACCCAGCTGGAGGGAGGCGAAGTTATACCGCGTATGCTGCCTCGCGTTCAGGTCGGTGATTATCTGATTTTTCATGATACTGGAGCTTACGGCGCTTCCATGTCTTCTAATTATAATAGCCGCCCTTTGATCCCTGAGGTTTTATTCACCAAAGGTCAGGCTCGTTTGATTCGCCGCCGCCAGACGATAGAAGAGCTGTTATTGCTGGAGTCTGTTTAAAATAAAATACGGGGCGCTTTATGTCCCCGTATTTGTCTTATTTACCTTTCTTTAATCAGAGTCAGGCTATTTTGATTTGACGCTCACTTTCAGGCTTTTTTATTGCGTGTGGAACAGCAAAAGCATCCGCCTCAAACTCATCGACATTGATTGAACGCAACCGGCTGTTTTCAGCACGTTTCAGAACATTCGCCTCTTCCTGAGTGATTTTATTTTCTGCCAACGCTTTTTCAGCCAGTTTATCCAAGCGGGTAAAACTCAGATTTTTGCCTGCTTCACGACTTAAACGGGCATGGATTGGCTCTGCTGCGAGGATATCGAGCAATGCTTCTTCCAATAATCCGTGAGGGTTGTGCTCGCTCGGTGTCAGGTATTGACCGCGCCCGATACGGCTACGGGTTGCAGAAGGTGTCTGTAATATCTGAGCCAGCTTGTGATCCAGCCTATCGGATGGCGCAGTATGTACACGGCCTAATGGGAAGACGATGGCACGCATCAAGCCAGCAACCAGACGGTTCGGGAAATTGCGCAGTAAGTCATTCATCGCCAGCTCTGCTTGATTCAGGCTATCTTCTACAGCCCATTGAACCAATGGCAAATCTTCTTTCTGGCGGCCTTCATCTTCATAGCGTTTCAATGCAGCGGAAGCCAGGAAAATTTGGCTCAGAATATCACCCAAGCGTGCTGAAACGCGTTCACGACGTTTCAGGCTGCCGCCCAATACGCCCATAGAGACATCAGAAAGCAGGGCAAGGTTGGCACTTAATCTATTGATCTGCTGGTAATAACGACGAGTTGCGTCATTCACAGGCGATTTACTGGTTCTGCCCTTGGTAAGGCCGAGCCACAGGCTGCGCAGCGTGTTGCTGGCAACATGACCGAGATGACCAAACAGCGCCTTATCAAAGGCTTTCACGTTGTTATTTTCTGCCGCAGCGATTTCAGCCAAGACATAAGGATGGCAGCGAATTGCACCCTGACCGAAGATTATCAGACTGCGGGTCAAGATGTTCGCGCCTTCTACTGTAATGGCAATTGGTGCGCCCTGATAACTGCGGGCAAGGAAGTTGGATGGCCCAAGGCAAATGCCTTTACCGCCAGCGATATCCATTGCATCGATGAAGGCGCGTTGCCCTCTGTGAGTACAGTGGTACTTCACGATAGCCGAAAGAACGGCAGGTTTTTCACCCAGCATAATGCCAGTGGTAATCATGGTTGCTGCTGCATCCATGACGTAAGAGTTACCGGCGATACGCGCCAATGGCTCTTCAATGCCTTCCATTTTACCGATGGATACTTTGAACTGGCGGCGGATATGGGAGTAAGCCCCGATCGCCATGGCAGCACTTTTCAACCCACCTGTAGCATTGGATGGCAGGGTAATGCCACGGCCAACAGACAGACATTCAACCAGCATTCTCCAGCCTTGGCCTGCCATTTTTGGCCCACCGATGATGTAATCGATAGGAACAAAAATATCTTTACCGCGGGTTGGGCCATTTTGGAATGGAATATTCAGCGGGAAGTGGCGCTTGCCAATTTCAACACCCGGAGTGTTGGTTGGGATCAAGGCACAGGTGATGCCCAGAGATTCAGTATCACCCAGCAGATGATCAGGATCGTACAGTTTGAACGCTAAACCCAGTACGGTAGCGATAGGAGCCAACGTAATATAGCGTTTATTCCAGTTCAGGCGCATACCAAGAACTTGCTTACCTTCCCATTCGCCCATACAGACGATGCCTGTATCCGGAATAGAGCCAGCATCAGAGCCAGCTTCAGGGCTGGTTAAAGCAAAACAAGGGATCTCTTCACCACGGGCCAGACCTGGCAGGTAGTGTTTTTTCTGCTCGTCTGTACCGTAGTGTTGCAGTAATTCACCTGGGCCCAAAGAGTTAGGTACACCAACAGTAATTGCCAGAATACCGGATACCCCAGACAGTTTTTGCAGTACCTGAGATTGAGCGTAAGCGGAAAATTCCAGACCACCGAATTCTTTCTTGATGATCATGGCGAAGAAACGGTGTTCTTTCAGATAATTCCAAAGCTCTGGCGGTAAGTCAGCCAATTCATGGGAAATTTGAAAATCATTTGCCATGCGGCAGGCTTCTTCTACCGGGCCATCAATAAAGGCTTGCTCTTCAGCAGTCAATTGTGGCTTGGGGTAGTTATGCATTTTTTGCCAGTCAGGATTACCGCTGAACAGATCGCCTTCCCACCAAGTTGTGCCTGCATCAATGGCTTCTTTCTCTGTTGTGGACATGCTTGGCATGACTTTGCGGAAAGTTTTCAGGCCAGGGGCAGAGAATAGAGAAATACGTGTCGGTGTGAAGATAAGCGGTAAAAGAACAATCGCTAAGGGTAACAGCAGCCAGTAACTCCAAAGGCCAGCCATACTCATGACAATGGTATAGGCAGCAAGCAGTAAGCTACTGACAACCAAGCTGACTTTGTGGTAGCAAAGCCCGCCGATCAAGACTAAAAATAAGATAATGCTGAGAGCGGTCATAGTAAAACTCCTGTAAATCTCAGGTTGAGTTGTCAGAGGTCTGACCTGTTGTGATGTCCTTCTTTTTTAGATGAGGAAAAGGCAATTATCAATATATTTACATCTTAATTACAATCCAGCTCACAAAGTCACTCAAGTTTTGTACGCAATAATTTCACTGGGAGGCAATGGCATCTTCATTCAAAGGGGGGAATCCGTTACACTGAGCGGCTGATGTTATTAATCCCGAAGACCTTTCAGGAGTATGAGTCCCATGTATCAAGATCTGATCCGCAGTGAATTATCTGAAGCCGCAGACACGCTGGCTAAATTCCTCAATGATGATGCAAATATTAATGCTATCCAAGAAGCAGCGGTTTTGCTGGCTGATTCATTCAAGGCAGGAGGAAAAGTGCTTTCCTGTGGTAATGGCGGTTCACATTGTGACGCCATGCATTTTGCGGAAGAGTTGACTGGCCGCTACCGGGAAAACCGTCCGGGTTATCCGGGCATTGCGATTTCTGATCCAAGCCACTTGTCTTGTGTAAGCAATGACTTTGGTTACGATTATGTTTTTTCCCGTTACCTTGAAGCCGTTGGTCAAAAAGGTGATGTTTTGTTGGGGATTTCGACGTCAGGAAATTCCGGCAATATTATCAAAGCCATTGAAGCCGCTCGTGCCAAGGGCATGAAAGTGATTACTTTAACCGGTAAAGACGGTGGGAAAATGGCGGGAACGGCAGATGTTGAAATCAGAGTACCGCATTTTGGTTATGCCGATCGCATCCAGGAAATTCACATCAAGGTGATTCATATCTTGATTCAATTGATTGAAAAAGAAATGGTGAAAGCCTGATTCTTATCCGCTGGGGTAGAAGGCAGGAGCAGTTGTTAGGGGTAGGCAATGTGTGAATTACTTGGCATGAGTGCCAATGTACCAACAGATATCGTTTTCAGTCTGAGTGGGCTTATTCAACGAGGTGGGCACACCGGCCCTCACAAGGATGGTTGGGGGGTTACTTTTTATGAAGGGTTGGGATGCCGGACGTTTAAAGACCACGAATCCAGCTGTCGCTCCCCCGTGGCGCAATTTGTGCAGGGCTGCCCGATTAAATCGGAAGTGATTGTCGCCCATATTCGCCAAGCAAACCGCGGTAATGTTTCTCTGGTAAATACCCATCCATTTACCCGTGAGCTTTGGGGTAAATATTGGACTTATGCCCACAATGGACAATTGAAAGGGTTTCGTAGTCTGAAAACGGGGCATTTCCGCCCGGTTGGTGAAACGGATAGTGAGTGGGCATTTTGCTGGATATTGCATCAATTGTCCCTAAAGTATCCTAAGCGGCCTTCTAACTGGAAGCCTGTATTTAAATTCATTGCATCATTGGCCGATGAGTTGAGAAAGAAAGGGGTTTTCAATATGCTGTTGTCAGACGGGCAGTTTGTGATGGCCTACTGTTCAACTCAATTACATTGGATTACCCGTCGCGCTCCTTTTGGCAGGGCAAAGTTGCTTGATCAGGATGTGGAGATTGATTTTCAGCAGCATACCCAACCCGGGGATGTCGTATCAGTCATCGCGACTCAACCTTTAACCGGCAATGAAAGTTGGCATCGGATTGAACCAGGGAGCTATGTGCTATTCCATTTTGGTGAGCGTATGGTTTGATTCAGTGTTTCCGGTGAGAGGTTGCTTTTCGGGATCTGCATTAACGATGTATTGCCCGCCTATTATGCTGACATTGGCAGGAACACCATGTTTGGCAAAGTACTCATAGGCGGGCTGCAACTGTTCCCAAAAAGGGTAATTGTCGTTGTTTTTATGCCTCATCATATTCTGTGATGTCATCCTGAAGGGATAAATATTGATCTTGATTTCATGTTGTCCGTGATACAGTGCACTTTCCGTATATTGATATATTTCATCCATATAGCGATTGGTCATGGCATAGCAGCCAATAGACTTGCATTCACCATGAATCATTAAGTTACTGCCGGAATAACCTCTGGATTTATCAAACTCATTGGGGAAACCCAGATTAATGGCTCGATAGTAGCGGCTATTCGGCTTTAACTGTTTAAGCCTGACGTGATAAAACCCTTCGGGGCTTTTAAAGTCTCCTGGCAATATTTTGGGGCCAAGCCCACCAGAATAACTACAGATCGGGTAACTTTGAGCCAACTGGTAACGGCCTTCGCTATTTTTTGTGTAAATTTCAAGAAGTTTCTCTTCTTTGAGTATTTGGATGAAAACTTCAGCACCAAGCTGTTTTAAGAGTGTCTTTTGGCGCGGCAAATTGAGCCACGATGAAGGCGGCGGTTGTATGGTTGCCTGTGCGATAGCCGAAAGTGGAATATGAAACAGTAATAGGTTTACTGAAAGAGAAAAAATGATTTTTTTCATAAAGTAACCGAATGCAAGGGTGTGAAGATATTAAAATCCAGAATGCAAAATGACTAAATTTTAGTGAAAGGTTGAGTAAAAGATAGCAGTGATAACTGACCTATGTGAAGATACTTTTTGGTTAAAAAGTATTCTGGTGTAGGTAAAGATGAGCGTTTAACTCGTCTTTCTCGAGTAGTCAACGGTTCAGCAGAGAAATTATTCTTATTTGCTTGAACTAAGTCACTTGATTATTCAGACAGCCAGTGGGGGAAATGTTAGAATTACCGCCGGCGAAAATTAAGAGAAAATTGTAACAATTATCGGAGTGAATAACTTGAGCCATGTATCGCTCAAGCTGTTTTTAATTTACTGAAGTCGCTGCTTTACCCCAAGGGTAATTGGTAGCATATGATTTAATTGATAAACTTGTGCAAATCTTATGATTAAAATTAAAAAAGGACTCGACCTCCCGATAGCAGGAGCGCCTGCCCAAGTTATAGAAGACGGTCCGACAATTCGCCATGTTGCTTTACTTGGCGAAGAATATGTTGGAATGCGTCCTTCTATGCTGGTGAAGGAAGGTGAGCATGTCAAAAAAGGGCAAATTCTTTTTGAAGATAAAAAGAATCCAGGGGTTGTTTTCACTAGTCCCGCAAGCGGAAAAATTGTAACCATCGCTCGCGGCGAACGCCGTATCCTGCAATCTGTTGTGATTGAAGTGAATGGCGATGAGAAGGTGATGTTTGATTGTTATGATCGTGCAGAACTTGCTGGCCTGAGCCGTGAACAAGTAGAAAAAAATCTGCTTGCATCAGGGTTGTGGACAGCACTGCGTACACGTCCTTTCAGTCGTTCTCCTGTTCCCGGTTCCACACCAAAGGCTATCTTCGTCACAGCAATGGATACCCAGCCACTGGCTGCTGATCCATTGGTTGTCATTGCGGCACAGGAAGAGGCCTTTGTTGATGGCCTGAATATTCTGTCAAAATTGACAGATGGAAAAATCCATGTCTGTCATGGCGCTGGAAATCTTCCAAACGCAGGAAACAATACTCAAATTACCTATAACCAATTTGCCGGGCCACACCCAGCAGGTCTGGTTGGTACTCATATTCATTTTCTTGAACCTGTCAGTATCCAAAAAACGGTGTGGCATCTAGGTTATCAGGATGTTATTGCCATCGGTAAGCTGTTCACGTCAGGTGAGCTTTACGTTGAGCGTGTGGTATCTTTGGGCGGCCCTCAGGTTAAAACGCCACGTTTAGTGCGTACCCGTCTGGGCGCTGACTTACTGGAACTGACACAAAATCAACTGAAAGAAGGTGAAAACCGCATTATTTCTGGTTCTGTGCTGTGCGGTACAAAATCGGATGATGTCCATCATTACCTTGGTCGTTTCCACTCTCTGGTTTCTGTACTGGCCGAAGGCCGTGAAAAAGAGCTGTTTGGCTGGATTGCGCCAGGAATTAATAAGTTCTCCATTACCCGTACCACAATTGGTCACTTCCTGAAAAAGAAACGCTTTGCTTTCTCGACCTCCACGAATGGTGGTGAGCGCTCCATGGTGCCAATTGGTAACTACGAACGTGTGATGCCGTTGGACATCATGGCAACACATCTGCTGCGTGACTTGCTTGCAGGCGATACTGACAGTTCTCAGGCACTGGGTTGTCTGGAGCTGGATGAAGAAGATTTGGCATTGTGTACCTATGTTTGCCCCGGCAAATATGAGTACGGTCCGGTATTGCGTGACATGCTGACTAAGATTGAGCTGGAAGGGTAATTCATGGGCCTGAAAAATTTATTTGAAAAAGTAGAACACCACTTTGAGGCCGGTGGCAAACTGGAAAAATATTATCCTCTTTATGAGGCAGTTAGCACCGTTTTCTATACTCCGGGTACAGTGACAAAAGGGCGTGCCCACGTCCGTGATGCCATCGATCTCAAGCGTATGATGATCTTGGTATGGATGTCTGTTTTTCCGGCTATGTTCTGGGGCATGTATAACGTTGGTAATCAGGCCATTCCGGCACTGACCCATTTATACAGCGGAGATGCGTTACAGCAGGTTTTGGCTTCTGACTGGCACTACGTGCTTGCCCAGTATCTTGGTGCTTCATTGACACCTGATGCAGGCTGGGGCAGCAAAATGTTGCTGGGAGCGACCTACTTCCTGCCAATTTATGCCGTGGTTTTTGTGGTGGGTGGTTTCTGGGAAGTGCTGTTCGCCATTATCCGCAAACATGAAATTAATGAAGGTTTCTTCGTCAGTTCAATTCTGTTTGCGTTGATTGTTCCGCCAACCTTGCCATTATGGCAAGCAGCCATCGGGATTACCTTCGGTATTGTGGTTGCCAAGGAGATCTTCGGTGGTACAGGGCGTAACTTCCTGAACCCTGCTCTGGCTGGTCGTGCTTTCTTGTTCTTTGCTTATCCGGCTCAGATTTCAGGTGATTTGGTTTGGACGGCAGCTGATGGTTTTTCTGGTGCGACTCCTCTGTCTCAATGGGCAACTTCAGGTAGCCACGGCCTGTTAAATACCATTACTGGGCAGCCAGTCACATGGATGGACGCTTTCATTGGTAATATCCCTGGTTCAATCGGTGAAGTTTCCACGCTGATGATCTTTATCGGTGGTGCCATCATTCTGTTTGCCCGTATCGCTTCATGGCGCATTGTCGCTGGTGTGATGCTCGGTATGATTGCGACTTCTTACCTGTTTAATCTGATTGGCTCTACCACTAATCCAATGTTTGCTATGGAGTGGTATTGGCATATGGTTCTGGGTGGCTTTGCTTTCGGTATGATCTTTATGGCGACTGATCCGGTATCCGCTGCATTTACGGACAAAGGTAAATGGGCATACGGTATTCTGATTGGTGCCATGTGTGTTCTTATCCGAGTAGTAAACCCAGCTTACCCGGAAGGAATGATGTTGGCGATTCTGTTCGCTAACCTGTTCGCGCCACTGTTCGATTATCTGGTCGTACAGGCCAATATTAAGCGGAGAAAAGCCCGTGGCTAATGATAAACCAAAAAATAATGACAGCATTGGTAGAACGTTTCTCGTTGTTTTTGTGCTGTGCCTTGTCTGTTCGATTGTGGTTGCTGGATCAGCCGTAGGCCTGAAAGCACAGCAGCAAGAACAAAAGCAGCTGGATAAACAGCGTAATATTTTGGATGTAGCCGGTTTATTGAAACCCGGTATGACAACTGCGGAAATTAAAGAGATTTATAACAGCCGTATCCAGCCTGAATTGCTTGATTTGAAAACAGCAACGCTGGAAAAAAGTCATGGCGATTTTGATCTGAATAATGCATTACGCAGTGATGAAAACAGTATTGCTTTGCCGCCAGGACAGGATTTGGCAAAAATCCGCCGTCGCGCCAATATGGCAGAAATCTATTTGGTGAAAGATGAAGCCGGTAAAACGACTGAACTGGTTCTGCCTATCTACGGATCTGGTTTGTGGTCAATGATGTACGCCTTTATTTCCATTGATGTAGACGGTGTGACATCTCGTGGTATCAGTTATTACTCTCATGGTGAAACCCCGGGCTTGGGTGGAGAAGTTGATAACCCTCAGTGGCGCAAGCAATGGATAGGTAAAAAACTCTATAACCCGCAAGGTGTTCCAGCACTTAAGATCGTTCGTGGTGGTGCAGGTGATAATCCTTACGGTGTAGATGGTTTATCCGGAGCAACCCTGACCTCCAACGGTGTTCAGCATATGTTTGATTTCTGGTTGGGTGATGATGGTTTTGGCCCGTTCCTGAAAAAAGTACGTGAGGGAGCCTTGAAAGATGGCTGATAGTAAAGAGATAAAACGCGTCCTTCTTGGGCCGCTGTTTGACAATAACCCAATTGCATTGCAGGTCTTGGGGGTGTGTTCGGCGCTGGCTGTGACCACCAAGCTGGAAACTGCATTGGTTATGACGATTGCTGTGACACTGGTTACAGCGTTTTCTAACTTTTTCATTTCATTGATCCGCAACTACATTCCGGGCAGTGTGCGCATTATTGTACAGATGGCAATTATTGCATCACTGGTTATCGTGGTAGACCAAGTCTTGCGGGCTTATGCTTACGAAATTTCCAAACAATTATCGGTGTTTGTCGGTCTTATTATTACGAACTGTATCGTAATGGGACGTGCTGAAGCCTACGCGATGAAATCACCGCCTGTTGAAAGTTTCATGGACGGTATCGGTAACGGCTTAGGCTACGGCGTGATTTTGTTACTGGTTGGCTTCCTGCGTGAATTGTTTGGTTCAGGGAAATTGTTAGGTATTACGGTGTTGGAATCTGTCAAAAATGGCGGTTGGTATCAGCCAAATGGCCTGTTCCTGCTGGCACCGAGTGCGTTCTTCATTATTGGTATGCTGATTTGGGGTCTGCGGACTCTGAAACCTGCGCAGGTTGAGAAGGAGTAACAAACAAAATGGAACACTATATTAGTTTGTTTGTCCGCGCAGTCTTTATCGAGAACATGGCGTTATCTTTCTTCCTCGGTATGTGTACGTTTCTGGCGGTATCAAAGAACGTGAAGACGGCTTTTGGCCTTGGTGTTGCCGTAACGGTTGTATTGGGTATTTCTGTTCCTGCCAACAACCTTGTCTACAATCTGGTACTCCGTGACGGAGCCTTGATGGATGGGGTTGACCTCAGCTTCTTGAACTTCATCACCTTTATCGGGGTGATTGCTGCACTGGTACAGATTCTGGAAATGATCCTGGATCGCTATGTTCCGGCACTTTACAACGCGTTGGGCATTTTCCTGCCGTTGATTACCGTAAACTGTGCGATTTTCGGTGGCGTTTCTTTCATGGCACAGCGTGACTACAATTTCAGTGAATCCATCGTATATGGCTTCGGCTCAGGTATGGGCTGGATGCTGGCGATTGTCCTGATGGCTGCTATCCGTGAAAAAATGAAATACGCGGACGTTCCGGCGGGCCTGAAAGGGTTGGGGATCACCTTTGTCACTACTGGCTTGATGGCATTGGGCTTTATGTCCTTCTCCGGTGTGCAGCTCTAAAGGCGAGAAGAATTCATGGATATAATCATTTTAGGCGTAGTAATGTTTACCCTGATTGTGTTGGTACTGACGGCAATGATTTTGTTCGCAAAATCTAAGTTAGTGAACACCGGGGATATTAAGGTTGAAGTTAACAGTGATGCAGAGAAAAGCTTTTCTGCTCCCGCTGGTGACAAGTTGATTAATGTGCTTTCCAATCAGGGGATTTTTGTATCTTCTGCTTGTGGCGGTGGTGGCTCTTGTGGTCAGTGTCGTGTGACAATCAAAGAAGGCGGCGGTGATATCCTGCCGACCGAACTGTCTCACATTAATAAGCGTGAAGCGAAAGAAGGTTGTCGTTTGGCATGTCAGGTCAATGTTAAACAAGACTTGAAAATCGAGTTGCCAGAGGAAATTTTCGGCGTCAAGAAATGGGAATGTGAAGTTATCTCCAACGATAACAAAGCGACTTTCATTAAAGAATTGAAACTGAAAATTCCTGAGGGTGAAGTCGTGCCATTCCGTGCCGGTGGTTACATTCAGATTGAGTGTCCGCCACACGTAGCCCGTTATGCTGACTATGACGTACCAGAGGAATACCGCGAAGATTGGGATAAATTCAATCTGTTCCGTTATGTTTCTGAAGTCAAGGAGCCGACAGTTCGTGCATACTCAATGGCGAACTATCCGGAAGAGCACGGCATTATCATGCTGAACGTGCGTATTGCGACTCCACCGCCAAGAAATCCGGATGTTACTCCGGGTATCATGTCCTCTTACATCTGGTCGTTGAAAGCCGGTGATAAGGTGACGATTTCTGGCCCATTCGGTGAGTTCTTTGCGAAAGACACTGATGCAGAAATGATCTTCATCGGTGGTGGTGCAGGTATGGCGCCAATGCGTTCTCACATCTTTGACCAGCTCAACCGTTTGAATTCCAAGCGTAAGATCACCTTCTGGTATGGTGCACGTTCTAAGCGTGAAATGTTCTATACTGAAGATTTCGACCGTTTGGCAGCAGAAAACGAGAACTTTACCTGGCATGTGGCGTTGTCTGATGCCCTGCCGGAAGATAATTGGGATGGTTACACAGGCTTTATCCATAATGTCCTGTATGAAAACTACCTGAAAGATCACCCGGCACCGGAAGACTGCGAATTCTACATGTGTGGGCCTCCGGTCATGAATGCCGCGGTAATCAAGATGTTGAAAGATCTCGGTGTAGAAGATGAAAACATCATGCTGGATGATTTTGGCGGTTGATGATGTACCCAATATATTTCAAGTCGATAGATTTCAAGTTTCAGCCATCAGGGCGATAGCTTGAAAGGCGGCGAATATAAAGGGTAGTGCATTGATTTAACGGCAGCGCCCACTCTAGGTGGGCGCTGACGATTCAGAACAAGGCAAAAATAAGTCAGAAAGAGTAAGTTATGTTGAGTAAAAAAATTATCAACTGGGGTACATTGTTTTTTGCGGTTGTGCTGTTATCGGCGTGCGGTGGCCCTGAACAGCAAGACTTGAGTGGGCAGACGATGGGGACTTATTACTCCGTTAAATACGTTTCTGACTCGTCGGCAGCTGCTCCAGAAAACCTGCAAAAAGAAATTGATCGGTTACTGGAAGAAGTCAACAATCAAATGTCCACTTATCGACCAAATTCTGAATTGAGTCGTTTTAATCAAAGCCGTGAAGTGAATAAACCTTTCCCAGTCTCTGCCGCTACAGCAAAAGTTGTCAAAGAAGCTATTAGAATTAATAAGCTGACTGAAGGCGCTCTGGATGTAACTGTTGGCCCATTGGTCAATTTGTGGGGGTTTGGGCCGGAAGGAAGAGTTACCAAAGCGCCGACGAATAATGAGTTAGAGACTCGCCGTGCTTGGACGGGAATCGATAAATTGTCCGTTGAAGGCAATAACCTGATCAAATCAATCCCTGAACTTTATGTTGATCTCTCTTCCATTGCCAAAGGCTATGGTGTTGACGTTGTCGCCGAATATCTGGAATCCCAGAACATCAAAAATTACATGGTTGATATTGGTGGTGAAGTTCGCACATTAGGCCACAATGGCAAAGGAAATCCGTGGCGGATTGCGATTGAAAAGCCATCGGACAAGGGCATGGCTCAGAGTGCCCAAGAAATAATTGCACCGGGAAACATGGCTGTTGCGACATCCGGTGACTATCGTAATTATTTTGAACAAAATGGCGTGCGTTATTCCCACACGATTAATCCTAAAACCGGAAAACCGATCAGGCATAATCTGGTTTCAATTACTGTGATAGCACCAACGTGCATGAGCGCAGATGGTTTTTCTACGGGCTTGGATGTATTGGGGCCTGAGGAGGGAATGAAAGTGGCTGAGAAACTGAATATCCCGGTCTTTATGATTGTCAAAACTAAAGATGGCTTTGAAGAGCGCTATAGTGCTGCTTTTAAAGCATACTTACAGAAGAAATAAGAAGGGGGAAAGGTTATGGAAGTCTTTATCGCCGCTTTTATCTTCTTCCTGCTCGCTTTTGCAGGAATGGCTCTGGGCTATATCGTCAAGCGCAAGAGTATTCAGGGAAGTTGTGGTGGTTTGGGTAGCATTGGTGTAGAAAAAGTATGTGATTGCCCATCGCCTTGCGATGCCCGCAAAAAACGTGAAGCGAGGGAAGCTGCCCGTCTTGCCCAGCTGGAGAAAAACCGCATTCTGTAATAACAGGCTTGTGATTAGCAACTGAGAAATTGCATTAGAATATAACCCGCT
Organism: Xenorhabdus santafensis; assembly: GCF_033949405.1. Taxonomy (NCBI): domain Bacteria; kingdom Pseudomonadati; phylum Pseudomonadota; class Gammaproteobacteria; order Enterobacterales; family Morganellaceae; genus Xenorhabdus; species Xenorhabdus santafensis. Next base: position 50,553 of record NZ_VCDN01000018.1, read on the forward strand.
GTTAAAAATAGCGGGTTTTTTTATCTGGAATCAGCCTTATATCTCTGTCTTTCAGAAGGTGCCAAGCAACTAAAATATATAGGCATCAAGGATAGTGCATAGTCTGAAATTGAGTGCTGAGTCCAGCTATCAATGTCGGCTGATTATATTTTTCGCTAACAATATGTAATCAGCTGATTTACCTAAGATAATATTGGGGATTTCACACTGTAAGGAATAAATTTAATGAATAATAAATTTGAACAAATACCCTATGATGTGCTGATTGAACGCAGCATGAACGCACTGCAATATAAAAATCAGTTCCACTGTGATACTTGGAAACTAGAGGAAGCGAGCTGGTCTGTCGATCAAGATGAGGGCATCATCATTTTTCATGCCCCAGATAATATTGTGGCAGTGGCATCAGTTCAGATAGTGGGCACTTACGACCAAAATCAGGGAAGTTGGATGTGGGGCTGGGCAAATAGTTCGGTTAAAGAATCTCTGACACAGGATGCATTAACTTTGCAAGCTTATGGTGAGTGCCATGGTAATGCTTTATTGACTGAGCGTGTCAGCGAAATAGGTGAAAGTGAAGCATGGCAGTTAGCGGCGTTAGCCTGTGAGCTTAATAATCAGCAGGGTGTTTATCGTGGTGTTGCCGGAAGTACATTGATTTTTATGACATTTGGTAAAATTTCTCTCCAGCAAGAAAATTAATAAAACAGAGCCTTACTCTTTGCTAGGTAAGGCATTATTCCTTTTGTTTTTTTGACGTCAAATTGTGCGATTGCCGCATAATTAGGTTGTTATACAATGCAGTTGCTACACAAGCGGTACAGCCTACTGAATTATTTTAACTATTAGCTGAAATCAAAACACAAACGCAGTTTGCCGCAGTGGAGGCATTGGAATAGATATCCCTGACAATCACCGTTATTACACAGGCTGCGGGATAGATCATCAATTGAAAATCCATACTCTGCGATATCGTTTTCTAGAGACACGAATTCGTCGAGCCTATCTTTTATTTCATCCCAACCTACATAACCGATAAACGCACAAGGTTCATTGCAGTGCGCTAGCCAAATTTCTTGCTGCCAGCCGGAGTAACCCGGTGTTCTTGCAACAAGTTCATTCACCATTTCTGTCGAATAAAGGGTCTTTGTTCCTGAAACCTCATCATCTTCATCATATTCAAAGTCGACACCTTCTATACCTGCACCATCTTGAAATTCACCATCAAACTTTTTGCTGGCAGAACCATCCGCAATACACCAAGGGCATAAGGCATCGATATCGTCAACAGAATAAAATGGATTTTCATAGTAAATATCGGTCGGCTGATGGCAGCAGTCACAGTTAACGGTTTTATCGGTAGAAAATGCCCCTGTTCCAATCGGATCTGGATGATATTTGAAAACAGGCAATGCTTTTTTATTGAGTTCCATATTTGCTCCTTTGCATACATTTAGATCCTTACACTTCTTATGACGATCTTATTTCATGTTGCTGAATGTCAAAAAAAGTATGGAAAATAGACATGATTAAATTAGCGGGAAATGGCAACACTCGCTTTGATATGTTTAAGGTGAACGACAATCGTAAAGGTCACAATCACCAATAATGACCAAGCTCCCCATTTTCCGGCATGGACAACAGACCAAGCGCCTAATTGATGCGGGTATTGCCAGATGCCGAAGAAAGTCCCGAAGTTTTCCGCCAGCCAAATAAAAAAACCAATCAGCATAAAAGCAAGCAATAGTGGCATCCTGCGTTCTTTATCCAACGGTGTATAAAAAACTGTGCCACGGGCATATAACCCGAAAATAAAGGCAGTTAAATACCAGCGATAATCATCAATATAATGGTGGCTAAAGAAGTTGATATAAATAGCCAGTGCCACCAAGGTTGCCATCCAATACGGAGGGTAATGTTCAATACGTACCTTAAAAAAGCGCCATGATTGTATAATGTAGCTCCCTACAGCTGCATACATAAAACCGGTAAACAGAGGGACTCCCCAAAGTTTGGTCAACGCAGCATCAGGATATTGCCATGAGCCAATGGATGCTGATGTTTTAAATAGCTCCATGATGAAACCGACTAAATGGAAAACACAGATCGCTTTCAGCTCATCCCATGTTTCGAGTTTTGACCATAGCAGAAATGCCTGAAAGGCGACGGCAAATACGAGCAATGCATCATAACGTGGTATACCTGCGATGCCTTTTGCTGGGATTAAAAATAAAGCCAAAAAAAAGAATCCCGCAAATAAACACGAGCGGGCATTAATTAATCCAAAGAAAAGAAATTCTAAAATAAATCGTTTAATGCCTGTGCTTTTATTTGGCTGATGGGCCATTAATAAGTTATCAACTTTACACAGAATATTCAGTTTTTGGTTCAAAATTTCCATTTAATTAACCTAACATTGCCTTATCACAGGAGATAAAGAAGAGAGCACTTCTTATGAGCTTGTTGTAAGTAATTTTTTACTGAACTCATTGAAACGCCGAGATCTTCCGCTACGTCTTTATAGCGCATTCCTTGCAGTTGTGTCAGTAAAAATGCTTGCCGGACTTTAGCAGGCAGTTCATCCAGTGTGTTATCGATTTTTTCTAATTGTTCCAGCAACACCAGTTGATGTTCAGACGAGTGCGATGTGCTTTTTGGCATTGCTTTCATATATTCCAGATAACCGTCTTCAAGCTTTTTCCTGCGGCAATAGTTAGCGAGCGTCCTACGGGCTATTGTTATCAAAAAGGCTTTGGGCTGCTGGATGTATTTAAGATCTGATGATTGCATCAGTTTGATGAATATCTCATGAGTGAGATCTTCAGCATGATTTGGGCAAGCGCTGTTTTTTCTGATCCAGTTGCATAACCAACGGTGATAGTCGAAATAGAGGTTATGGGCGATCTCATTGTGCCCAAATGTGCTTTTTTGCACCGCCATGATGATGTTACCTAAAAGGGGGTAGGATAAATCTGATAATGATTATTATTTGTATTTGTTGGGGGAAGTCAATGCGGCATTTTAGACTTAACCCTCTTAAAAATTAAGAGGGTTAAAAAGTGAGTGATTAAATATCAGTTAGAATTGCTGTGAAATACTGAATTTGAAGTTACGGCCAATGCCTGAAACTGATTCCCCTAAGTAGGGATAGTAATCGCGGTTGAACAGGTTATCGACAGTGATGCGTGCTTCAAACCCTTTTATATAAGTCGGACGCCAGCTCGCAAACAGACCGTGCAAGGAATAACCTTTAGTTTTAGGTAATGACCAATGTCCGGCCATAGGATCATCATCTACCGGTGAGCGATCTTGTTTGCGGATAAAATCGCCTTTCCATCCCATTTCCATCTGCAATTGCGGAATTTTAACGCCCAGCTTAGCGTGAGCTGAGGTCGGCGGAATTTCCTCTGTCCAAGTTTTATGGCCTATCCAAGGATCTCGCATTGAAGCATCTCGCTGACCACGCAGAGTGGAAAAAGATAATTTTCCAAATAGTGTGCTGCTGTCGTAGAAAGTTTCTATTTCCAGACCTTCGATGGTATATCCCGGCAGATTGCGATAGTTTGCCAGTGGTTTTCCGCATGATTGAGTGGAACCACTTTCAATTTGTGCTTCACAGTAGATACCACGTCTTTTAAAGATTTCATCTTTACCGCGATTGCGGAATAGAGTGGTACGGATTTGCAGACTGTCATCCTTGAGCATCAGATTATCGAAATCGAGAATTGCACCGAGGCGTAGCCCTGTCATTCTCTCAACATCAAGATTGCGGCTTGAACCCGGCAAGCTGGTTCTTGCCGATTGAACTTCATATTGCTCATCAACTGATGGCGCCCGCCATGTACGGCTGATATCAGCGAACAGAGAAAGGTTTTCACTGGTTTTCCATACCATACCGAGATGAGAACTCCAACCAGTGTAGGTTACACTGCGGTAGTCATGGTTTACTTTGGGTGATTTATCGTTAAATATCGGTGCCTTATTTTCTTCACCTGTATTTTTGATATGGTCGTAACGGACACCTGGAGTGACAGTGAAACTGCCTAGTTTCAAAGAATCCTGAACATAAAAACTGTAAATTTGCTGGCTGCCAGACGGCATATAATTAGGTTGATAATAGCCATAATTATAATCGGCTTTATTCTTATTGCCCTTATTGAACATTAAAACGTCATTATCCTTTTTATGCCAACGTGTTCCCACCAATAACTTATGTTCAATTATGCTTGTTGAAAATACACTCTCATTCTGGATTTTTGCGATATTATCAATGTAGTCAACCCAGCTTTTATTACCCATTAGCACACTGAAAGAGCTAGAGGCATTTGCTGGGCGGCTATCATTTTGTTTTGTTTTGGAATATCCATATGTCATCGTCAGATTTAGCCATGGATTATCCTCTGGTGCGATATTCCATTTAGCAGTGTAGTTTTGATCAATCTGATCACGAAAAACTAATTTTCTTTTCCATGCCATATCCCTACCATACTTTTCTACTTCTGTAGCAGATGGAACGACCATTTTACCTCGTTTAGCCGCCCATGGTTGCCATCCCGCTGATTCAGAACGCATGGCAGACAGATTTATAGTATGGGTGTCATTCGGATAGAAATTGGTTTTTAATAAATAAGATGTTTGATTGTTTTGTGAAAATTCAAAATGTGTGCCATCAGGGAGTTTAATATTATGCCCATTGCGTTTATTTACATAGAGTAACCCATCAGCAAAGCCGTTGGGATCTCTGCCGTATATTGTTCCAGTATTGATCCATTGTCTGTCATTGGTATGGTAGCTTTGTTTGATCAATCCCCCCCAATTTTCATCGTGGCGAAGAAAATCATTGGCATCTTTGGTGGTAACTTTAACAGATCCACCAAACCCACCATGTCCATTCAGTATGTTGTGGGGCCCTTTATCAACATCTATACGCTTAATTAATTCAGGTTCAAGAAAGATAGAACCTTGACGATATTTCTGAAAACTTTTTGGAGCCCCATCCAGAGTAACCTTTACATCTTCATTTGATCCCATTCCCCAAATGTTCAGCGTTTGCCCGCCGGGGCGCGGAGATCCCGACATCGAAACACCCGGAAGTTGATCGAGCAATTGAGCAACGTTATCGGCCTGAGTTCGGTCAATATCCGCCTTTTTAAGGACAGAACTGCCTGCATTGGTGCTGTTGTGTAAACTTCCTACCACGGAAAGAGCGGGTAATGTCATCACCTCATTTTTCTTTTCTGTTTTCTGTTCCACAAGATCCCCGCTTGCATAAACAGAGCTGGAAAACACCGTACTCAGAACCACAGTACCAGAAATTGTGCTGCTTAAAATTGTTTGAATTATGGTCACGAGTGGGCGTTTTTCTAATTTTTGACTATTATTTGCCATAAATTTCCTGAAATTTTATCAAGTAAAATATTTTCATTGTTATAAGTCACCTGAGATAGGAAATCGGGCAAATCAAAATGAGAATTATTTTTGTTTTTGCCTATCTCGTTACGTCTTCTCTGCTGCCGATGCTGTCGGCAATGAGATCAAAGTGCTTATGGGATGTTGTGGCACCGAATGGCCAGAACACTCATTGGCGAGGTCATTTCCATAAGTGCAATTTCCTTAAGTACAAAGGGGTTAGTCAATGAAGAAAAAGATCCTTGGTTCTCTGATTTTGGCTGGTATTGTGGCACTGGTTGCAGGTTGTGATGATGCTGCTAAACAAGCAGACGAAGTTACGCAGCAAACAGAAGAAAGTGCAACGCAAATGAAAAAGGATGCTGAGCAAAAAACCACGGACATGATGGATGATGTAAAAGAAAAATCGCAGGAAATGAAGGACAACGCTCTGAAGGAAGGCCAAGGCATGGTCGATAAATCCAAAGAAGAGCAAAGCCAAATCAGTAATTCCGTCAATGACGTCGCAAATCAAGTCAAGTCCAAGATGGCAGATATACAGGATAATGCCACTAAGGCCGCTAATGATTTGTTGGGAAATATAAAAGAGGGAACAGGCGATATCAAAAATCAGGCGACCGATAGCCTTAATCAGCTTTCGGATAGCGTGAAGTCGAAGACAGATGAGATAAAGTCGGAAACTGATAAAAAAACGGATGATCTGATTAATAGCCTGAAAGGTGATAGCGATAAAAAAGAGGAAAATTAATTTATCTGCTTAATATCCTGTGAGTGCCAACTGCACAAATATCAGAAGGGTAATCTAAAGAGGATTACCCTTCTTTTTGGCATTATTCCAATGGTGCTTTAGTGCGCACTAACTTGACTTATTTAATCATTTGGCATTAGGTTAAGAATTATTTTTCACATCACACTCAGGACATAATAATGGAAATAAAATACAGTGTCGGAAGACAAAATCCAGAATTAATCCAGCAGGCATTTTTCGTTCGTGAAAAAGTATTTACAGATGAACAAGGTTTTGAGGCTGACATTGATATTGATGAGTATGATGATATTGCCTTGCATGCCGTGATCTTTGATAACGAAAAACCAATCGGTGTATTACGTGCGTTTTCGAAAGACGGTAATGTACTGAAAGCAGGGCGAATTGCGGTACTGAAAGATTATCGTGGTCGTGGCATTGGCCGTAATCTCATGGAGTTTATTGAAGATTATGGGCGCAAAAATAATATTTCATCTATCGAATTATCTTCACAATGCCATGCCCAGCCATTTTATGAGGGACTTGGCTATCAGGCGCATGGGGACATTTATTTAGAAGATGGCGCTGAGCATATCTATATGGTGCTAAATTTAGCGTAATCAATTTTTCTGATAGTTAATATGAATTTTAATATCTAAAAATACTTATTATTTCTTTTGTAAATAGCAATGCGGGAAAGTGCTAGCGAAAACTATGTAAGCAATATGACATAATCCCCTTATTTTCCCGCATTGATGATTTACACATCTCGTCTTTCAAACTGTCTCTTTGTTGGCTGCGCACGCCCGGCTATCCCGGTCACCGTTTTTGTAAACACACGGGCTATCTACGCTTCCGGGGATACTCTTCCTTGCCTCCGCGATGCAGATTGAAATTCACTGTGCATAAGCTATTTCAGTAAAAATAAATTTTTTGATCAACGATTTTGCGTTAATTGGCGAACCGGTGCACTATTGGCAACATAATATTTTGCCTGGCTGCGTGGTAACGGCGATCGCTTGCGTATCTTATCTGCAATCTTTTCAGCTATCATAATTGTCGTCGCATTCAAATTCCCGGTAATAATTTCAGGCATTATGGATGCATCGATCACTCGCAAACCCTCAACACCGTGTACACGTCCCTGACCATCAACGACAGCCATTTCATCCATCCCCATTTTACAACTACATGATGGATGGAATGCGGTTTCCGCATGCTCACGAATAAAGGCATCCAGTTGCTCATTTGTCTGAATTTCAATACCCGGACTGATTTCACGGCCACAGTACGGAGCCAGCGCAGGCTGAGCCATAATTTCCCGTGTAATGCGAATAGCGTCGCGGAACTCCTGCCAATCTTGTTCCGTTGACATATAGTTGAACAAAATGCTGGGATGCTGACGCGGATCCCGCGATTTGATGTTTACGCGGCCACGGCTTGGGGAGCGCATGGAGCCAACATGAGCCTGAAAACTGTGTTGGTTGATAGCATTACTGCCATTGTAATTGATGGCAACGGGCAGAAAATGAAACTGAATATTCGGCCAGGCAAACTTTTCACTGGTACGAATAAAACCTCCGGCCTCAAATTGATTGCTGGCTCCAATGCCGGTTCCTTTGAATAACCATTCAGCGCCTATTTGAGGCTGGTTATACCATTTCAATGCAGGATAGAGAGAAATGGGTTGCAGGCACTCATATTGCAAATACATTTCAAGGTGGTCTTGTAAGTTTTGCCCGACCCCCGGCAATATTTGCACCACAGGAATACCAAACTCGTTCAGAACCTCTTCAGGGCCAATGCCAGAACGTTGCAGAATTTGCGGTGAGGCGATGGCTCCAGCACAAAGCAAAACCTCTTTGCGTGCTTTGGCGTACCTTAAGGTGGAACTTTTGCCCTGATAAAAATTGACTCCGACAGCTTTTTTGCCTTCAAACTTGAGGATGTCCGTCAAGGCGTGGGTGACAATAGTGATATTTTTGCGCGCCCGGGCCTGATCAAGATAACCACGGGCTGTACTGGCTCGCCTTCCATTGGGAGTGACTGTGCGATCCATTGGGCCAAAACCCTCTTGCTGATAACCATTCAGATCGTCAGTTCGTGGATAGCCTGCCTGAATGCCCGCTTCAACCATAGCGTGAAACAGTTCATTATTTCCCATTTTTGGGGTTGTGACACTGACCGGCCCGACGCTGCCATGATAGTCATTTTCGCCAATATCCCGTGATTCAGATTTGCGAAAATAAGGCAGGCAATCCAGATACGTCCAGTCTTCCAGCCCGGGTTTGGATGCCCAATTATCAAAATCCAATGCATTGCCGCGGATATAGCACATGCCATTGATGAGTGAAGAGCCGCCAAGCCCTTTGCCGCGACCGCATTCCATGCGTCGGTTGTTCATGTGGGGTTCAGGATCGGTTTCATAAGCCCAGTTATAACGGGTTCCCTGCAAGGGATATGCCAGCGCTGCTGGCATTTGAGTACGGAAGTCGAACCGGTAATCTGGCCCACCGGCTTCCAAAAGCAGGACAGTGACATCGGGGTCTTCCGTCAGACGAGTTGCAAGTACGTTACCCGCTGAACCAGCACCGATAATAATGTAGTCAAATACCATTAATTATCTCCTCTGTTTCAGGCGTGGATTAAAATAGGGATTCAAACTCTCCCAATTCCACCTGTATTGATTTAATTTGTGTGTAATTTTGCAGTGTGATCAGACCATTTTCACGGCCGACACCGGAGTGTTTATAACCACCGACAGGCACTGCCGCCGGAGATTCTCCCCATGTGTTGATCCAACAAATTCCTGCTTCCAGTTGGTGGATAACACGGTGTGCACGGGAAAGATCGTTTGTCACCAATCCGGCTCCCAAGCCGTAATTCGTGTTATTGGCCCGGGCTATAACTTCTTCTTCCGTCTCATAAGTCAGGATGCTCATGACCGGGCCAAAGATTTCTTCCCGTACAATCAGCATGTCATCAGTGCAATCACTGAATACAGTGGGTGCAATAAACGCGCCTTTTGCCAACTCACCTTCCAGTATACGTTCACCACCACAAAGCAAGCGGGCACTGCTGTTTTTGCCGCTCTCGATATAGCGCAAAACAGATTCCATGTGAGGGAAACTCACTACCGGGCCAAAATTGGTATTGGGATCGAGAGGTGAACCTATGCGGATGCGTTTCACTCGTTCAAGAATTTTGTCCTCAAATTGTGAAAGCAGCGACTTGGGAACAAAGACACGTGTTCCGTTGGTACAAACCTGACCTGAACTGAAAAAATTTGCCATCATGGCAATATCCGCTGCGCGATCCAGATCGGCATCATCAAAGATGATCAGCGGGGATTTCCCACCCAGTTCCATTGTGACTTCTTTTAAGTTGGAGCCAGATGCATTTGCCATGACTTTTTTGCCGGTAACTGTGCCGCCGGTAAAAGACAGTTTGGCGATTTTTGGGTGGGTTGCCAGATAATGCCCGACCTCATGGCCCGCCCCCGTCAGAACGTTGAACACGCCATCAGGCAAACCCGCTTCGGTATAAATTTCAGCTAATTTAAGGGTGGTGAGAGAAGTGACTTCACTGGGCTTGAAAATCATGGCGTTGCCGGCTGCAAGGGCAGGGGCTGATTTCCACAGGGCGATTTGAATGGGGTAGTTCCACGCACCAATTCCTGCCACAACACCTAGCGGCTCACGGCGTGTATACACGAAAGAAGATTCGCGCAGTGGAATTTGCTGCCCTTCAAGTGCGGGGATCAAGCCTGCATAATATTCCAGTACATCGGCACCAGAGGCAATATCAAGTTGCTGAGTTTCAGAAAAGGCTTTCCCGGTATCCAGTGTTTCCAGCTCAGCCAGCTCATCATTGCGCTCGCGCAAGATATTTACTGCTTTGTGCAAAACTCGCGAGCGTTCGACTGCTGTCATGGCCGCCCAGATTTTTTGCCCCTGAATGGCACTTTCGACAGCCAGATCAACATCTTGCTCCGTCGCCGATTGAAATTGAGCAATAACTTCGCCATTAGCGGGGTTGATTGCATCAAATACCGGATTTTCAGGTTGGGAGCTATCAACATAAGCCCCATGAATATAAAGTTTCTGTAATCCAAAATGGGTCATAGATTCTCCTTAAGAGTCTATCCAATGGATGTATACCCTCTGTCTTTTAAGTTGCCTCTTTTCTGGCTGCACTCATTCACTCCGGTCACCGTTTTCATAAAAATACGGTTATCTATGCTCCCGGGAATGAATTCCCTTGCCGTCGCGATGCAACTTGAAATCCATTGGGTATAGGTCAAAAGTCAGGTCATAACTGATGCCCCGAGTTTCTGCTCAATGTAATCAAGGGTGATTTTGAATGCCCCTTCTATATCAAAGGGATTACTGCTTAATGCACTCCTCAGCCAAATGCCGTCAATCAATGCGGCAAGACCTTGTGCTGCCAACCGGGCTTCGGCTTTGGGAAGCGCACGTCTGAATTCAACACAAATATTGGAATACAGACGGCGTTCATTGACTTGCTGTAAGCGATATAAATTCGGCTGGTGGATACTGCTTGCCCAGAACGCAAGCCAGGTTTTCATGGCTGCGCTACTGATTTGGCTGCGATCAAAATTCCCTTCAACAATGGCTTTCAGCCTTGCTGCGGGACTATTGTCATCAAGCAAGCGCAAGCGGAATGCGACGGCCATTCCCAACTGGTGTAACAGATAGCGCATGGTGGCTTCCAACAGCCCATTTTTATCTTTGAAATAGTGACTAATAATGCCGTTGGAAACACCCGCCTTGCGGGCGATTTGTGCAATGCTCGCCTCCTGCATCCCAACCTCATTGACGACAGCTAACGTTGCATCAATGAGCTGCTGTTTCCTTATCGACTGCATTCCCACTTTTGGCATTATTTTACACTCAAAAAATCAATCATCCGGTAGGTATTAAACTTTTTTTTAATTGAATGTTCAATCAAAATTAAATATGTTTTATTACAAATTATTCACAAGTTGCAATTTGGAATATGCAATGTATTTTTATATTTTACTTTAAAATCAAATAAATATATCTTTTTCACTCTTTCGTTCTTACTACATTTAAAATTTCAGGAACTGCTTATGAACACACATGACAGTCCAAAAAACACTCAGAAGGATACATTGAACTCTGTCGTTTTTTTTATTTCAGCCGGACTGATTATCCTGTTTTCTTTCTTCACGATCCTCTTTACCGATGCAACAAGTATCTGGATAAAACACACCCTTAATTGGGTATCCAAGACCTTTGGTTGGTATTATTTATTGGCAGCCACGCTTTACATTGTATTCGTGATTTTTGTTGCCGTTTCCCGTTTTGGTTCTATCAAATTGGGGCCTGAGCAATCCAAGCCGGAATTCAGTTTGCTTAGTTGGGCTTCAATGCTGTTTGCAGCCGGGATCGGTATTGACCTGATGTTTTTCTCGGTAGCTGAGCCCGTTACGCAATATATGAGGCCTCCTACGGGCCAAGGGGAAACCATTGAAGCAGCCCGTCAGGCGATGGTGTGGACGTTGTTTCACTATGGCCTGACGGGCTGGTCAATGTATGCCTTGATGGGGATTGCGTTGGGGTACTTCAGTTATCGCTATAACCTGCCTTTGACGATTCGTTCAGCCCTTTATCCTATTTTTGGTAACCGAATAAACGGCCCAATCGGTCATGCAGTTGATATTGCGGCAGTGATCGGCACGATTTTTGGCATTGCCACGACGCTGGGTATTGGTGTCGTGCAATTGAATTACGGCCTGAAAGTCTTGTTTGGTTTTCCTCAGGGTTTGGGTGTGCAGGGAGGGTTGATACTGTTGTCTGTAGTGATGGCAATTGTTTCCGTGACTTCCGGAGTGAATAAAGGCATTCGTTTTTTATCAGAATTGAATGTATTTCTGGCCTTGGGCTTAGTCATATTTATGTTGTTTGTCGGCGATACTGAGTTCCTGCTCAATGGGTTGGTACAAAATGTGGGGGATTATATTAGCCGCTTTCTGGGAATGACACTGAATAGCTATGCATTTGAGCGCCCGACTGAATGGATGAATAACTGGACGCTATTTTTCTGGGCGTGGTGGGTGGCCTGGTCGCCTTTTGTTGGTTTATTCCTCGCACGAATTTCCCGTGGCAGAACGATTCGCCAATTTGTGATGGGAACCTTAGTCATTCCATTCGTTTTCACACTGATATGGCTATCTATTTTCGGTAACAGTGTGCTGTATGAAGTTATTCATGGTAACCGTCAACTGGCTGAAACCGTGCTACAACATCCGGAGCAAGGCTTCTATGGGTTATTGGCGCTTTATCCGGCCTTTACGTTTAGTGCTTCGGTTGCCACGATCACTGGGTTGCTGTTTTATGTGACATCGGCGGATTCAGGATCATTGGTTCTGGGAAACTTCACTTCCAACCTCAGCGATATCAACAATGATGCGCCTAACTGGCTGCGGGTATTCTGGTCTGTCGCGATAGGGGTTCTGACGTTGGGCATCTTGATGACCGACGGTATTTCTGCCCTGCAAAATACCACCGTGATAATGGGGTTGCCTTTTAGTTTTGTGATCTTCTTTGTTATGGCTGGCCTGTATAAATCCTTGCGGGTAGAAGATTTTCGCAAAGCCAGTTCACTGCAAAATACATCCCCAACGTTGGTGCATGATAATGGCTCATTAAATTGGAAACAGCGCCTAAGTCGCATGATGCATTTCCCCGGAACGAAAAATACACAGCGAATGCTGGATTCCGTGTGCCGCCCAGCCATGTTGGAGGTTGCTAAGGAGCTGGTAACTAAGGGAGCGAAAGTTCAGTTTCATGTTTTACCCACAGAGAAAGATATAGAAAAAGATATCCGGCTGAATCCGCTGGAATTGATTGTTGATTTGGGTGATGAACAAAATTTTGTCTATCAAATCTGGCCTCAACGTTATTCAGCGCCAGGGTTTACGTATCGAGCCAGATTGGGCAAATCCCATTACTATCGATTGGAAACATTCCTGATGGAAGGGACTCAAGGCAATGATTTGATGGATTATACAAAAGAGCAGATTATCAGTGACATTCTAGATCACTACGAAAAGCACCTTAATTTTATCCATTTGAACAGAGAATCGCCGGGACAGACATTGATTTTCCCGAATGGGGGATAAGTATTAAGTGATAACAGGCCATCCACATGGTTTGGATGGCCTGAGATCAAAGTAGGAAATGAATTATGGTACGTATTTATTCATATTACGAACGGTAAGCATCAGGATATATTTTTCCGTAATAGCCCTCTAATTGAGCTTCTGGCAATTTTGAGATCTCAACATATTTTGGGGAGAATAGAACGAAAAATGACATTAATCCCATTAATGCTGAAAAGATAATTAATAGCACTCTGATATCATAACTTTCTATTAGATAGGTTGCAGATAACATTCCCAATGGAATTGATATTATGCAAATGGCAAGGAATTTAGATTCCATTGTATTGCGATAAGGTTCTGGCGTTGCAAGGCATCGGATTGAGGTAGTATTAATATTATAAATAACCAGCCCTACGCCACTGAGCAGCATATAACCACATAACTGAATTAATGAGTCCGCCGTGGATATTCCTGTTATGCACGCTGCAATAGTAAAAGCTGCAATAAAGGCACTGTGTGCTTTGCAGAAGAACTTATTCATGGGCTTAATAATAATCGTGCTGCCAATCATCATACCGATGCCAAACATCGCTTCAGCAATCCCAACTTGCAACGCACTTAGTTTAAATTCATTGATGATGATAAGTGGCGTGATGTAGGTCACAAGCGGAACGACAGTAAAATTAAAAAAAGAGGAAACAATTACCAGACTGGCTTCGGTTGGGTTTTTAGTAATTATCCTAATATTTCCTACACTGCTTTTATGTTGCTGTGAGGATTTTTCTGTTTGTCTGTTTTGTACAAAATAAAAGCCGATGATGGATAATATAGACATCGAAGAAATAAAAAACAAAGCCCCATTAATATTTAAATAATGGATAACTATGCCAGATATTGCTGGGCCAAGGATAATATTGACTGAGTTAACCATCCCTCTATATTTAAATGAAGATTCCAGTTTATTTCCATTGCTTATTTCCGGCAGGATACTTGTTCCTATTGGTTGAATAAGTATGGCTGAAATAGAAGCGAAAATATAAATTATGCCTAATGCCAGGTATAAGTTTTTATCTATAAAATTAGACAGGATGAAAAGTAGTGCAATAGGGATTATGCAAATTAGAACAATGTGTTTTTTGTTGAACCTATCCCCGAGATCGCTCATGAAAACAAGAAATAAGACTTGCAAAAACCATGATGAAAAAATAAACCATCCAAGTTGAAACTCCAGATTTAGCACTTCAATCATCCACCATGAGAACAGCATTCCAAATGCTCGCGTGGAAGAAGTGAATAAAATATCAGAGAGTTGATATAAAAAAAATGAAATATTATTTTTCATTGTTACCCTTATTTTTATTAACAATGTAATTTTGATAAATCGCGTAATAGTACCTGCGAAATGCACACATGTCACTTTTATGCATAAAGTCATACTTATTTATTATTTGTATATTATTTTTTGATATAGCATATCTTACTCTGCAACCTGCTTAGCAGATATTATATATGGTGTTGTTATATTAAGTTGGTGTAATTTTCGCACGGAAAGGTAAGGTAGACTGAAGTTGATGAAAAACGTCATTAACATTATCAAATACCCAGTAAATACTGAGTATTTGATATAATAACAGAATGCTAAAAATTCTTTTTGGGAGGCGATAAAGAATATTTTAAAATAGAAAGTTGTTTATATTATTTTTTGGTATTGGTTTTTACATTAACTATTTCTTTAATTTTGATTTTTCTATTTTTCCTTCTTTGGTGGTAGGGATGTATTCAACAAAGTTGACAGCTTTGGGAGCATATATTGATCCCAATTGCTCTTTAGCCCATGTAATAACTTCTTCTTCAGTAATTGTAGCATTTGGGACAGGAACAATAATGGCTTTGACTAACTCACCCCATTTGTTGTCGGGTATGCCAATGACAGCCACTACCTGTATTTTAGGGTGTTGTAGTAATGTTGCTTCGATATGCTTAGCGTAAATGTGAAACCCTCCAGAAATTATAATATCTTTTTTCCTTTCAATTAGGTATAAAAATCCTTGCTCATCTTTTGTGACAACATCTCCAGTGTATAACCAACCATCCCGCAAAATTTCCTTGGTTTCCATCGGCCTTTTCCAATAACCGGGAGTAATATGGGGGCCTCGAATTACCATTTCACCTTGAAAATCACTGACATCTCCATTATTAATTAATTGCATATCTGTTAATGACACCGTTCTCCCTAATGATGAAAGTTTTTTTAAATTATTGGATTTCAATGCATGTAAATGCTCATGTTTATCTAATATTGTTAATTGGTTGGGGGCTTCAGTAATACCATAAATCTGAGTGAATATAGGCCCGAAAATGTCTAACGCCTGTAATAATCTATCTTGCTGAAATGGCGATACACCATAGATAATATTAGTTAATGAAAGTAATTCATTACCTCTATTGTCTAATTTATCCAATAGAGTGTATAACATGGTTGGAACCATCATTGTGGAGGTAATTTTATCCTTATTTATTGTGTATAGCAGATTTTCAGGGTCAAACTCACTCAATAATACATTGGTTCCACCTTTCATCCATACTGGAAGAATGAACATTCCACCAGCGTGGGTAATTGGTGCAACATGAGCGAACCTTTCTTGCTTCCCAAGCCCAATGTCAATCATTTGCCCTGCAATAGATGACAGGTAACTCCCATGTGTATGTAATACTCCTTTTAAACGCCCGTCTTCTCCCCCGACGTAAAAAATGCCATATAAATCCATTGGGCTGACATCAGGTACTCTTGCCTCTGAAGGTTGTTTATTCGCTAATTGCATAAAATCATTTACATTTAGGGTAAATTCAGCGTCAAAATTATGTATGCTTCCTTCATATATCACTGCCCGAGTACCAGAATCGTGGATAATAAAGGAGTGATCAATCGAGCTTCCTTTGGGAAATAAGGGAACGACAACTAATCCAGCCCATAGAGCGCCAAAATAAATATTCAATAACTCTGGGCTGTTGGGTATCAGTAGGGCGATTCTATCTCCTTTTATCATACCTAATTGCAGCAATGCTTGCCCACTTTGACGAATGTGAATTATTTGTTCTCGGTAGGTTATTTTAAGATCATTAAATATAACTGCTATGTTTTGGTCATAAGCCAAACTACACCGTTCTATAATCACGCCGGTGCTATAGGGAAATACTGCTCTTTCATTATGGGATGATACGGATTTTTCTTTTGACATAGCTTTCACCCTATCTAGAATTAAGCATGTTACTTGAATATTAATATTTAACCCATCTCTAAATTTGCAGGGCAATATATTATTTTAGCCATGTTTTTATATGTATTTCCTTTATGCATATATACCACATGGAATTGACTGGAAAGCCCTTTGTTAAGTAGAAAATAAATGAATTTTTCACTTGCATATTCAGGAACGAAAATAGAAATGTTGTCGGTTGGGCTTAAATCAGCGGTTAATGAATCAAAGAGATCTTGTGCATCATCGGGTGTCGTTGCTGCCAATGGGCCAATTTTATATCCTTGCGGGGCAGGGCGAATAACTCCGTAGCCGGTAATTTTTCCATTATCAAATTTTACATGAGATTTATGCCCTATAGAAAATAGCCAATTCTTCAGGAAACGTTTTCGTGATGCTGGGAAAAACATGGCATCATAGTCAGTGATAATATCTAAATGGTGTGGTTCTATCATGAATATTTTATAAGTTTTATTTAATGAGTTGGTTTTATTTTTTTTGAGCCGTCCGCTATAGTGAATAATCTTGTGGACGGAAGCCAAGCCGGATTTCATATAATTTAAGGTCATTTCAGGCATTGCATTAGAACCAATCTCACGATTGCCTGCATGAACCCGAGCTACTTTACAAATCGCTTTCCCATATCCCTTTCCGCGATATTCTGGATGAACCAAATAACTTCCCCATATAGAGTAATTTTCAGAGTGATTGATTAATGAAACTGCGGCAATTATTTTATTATCCAGCCGACCTATAAATAATCCCTTTGGATCAACCTGATAAGCACAAACGGCATCTTGGTAACCAGCATTCCATCCCTCCTTATTTCCCCATTCTATTATTTTTCTCCAGTCTTGGAGAGTGGCATTAGTGACAGTAAAGTATTTCATTTTAGTCATCATAGTGATTTTTTGTAGTGAGTTAATCATTGGCTACTATCCTTAACAGCTATTGTCAGCGATAGATATTTTATTTAAGGAAGTAACTGCCATATTTAAAAGTTCGACTTGATTTATTTTGGATGAGGGAGTTCGAGGAAGTTTATCTACAATTAAAAGATGTTTAGGCCTTTCATACGGTAACAGCTCTCTACGACATAAGATTATAAATTCATCAATGCTGGGTACGGGATATTTGGGTAATATTTCAATAACAGCGATGGGAATAGAGCCGAGTCGCATATCAGGAATTGCTACCACAGCAGCTTCTTTTACAGAAGGATGGGTTTCTAGCAGATTTTTTATTTTTTCAGTTTGGATCTTGAAACCGCCACGCGTGATGATGTTATCTTTTCTTCCTAAAATCCATAGGAATCCATCAGCGTCTATATTAGCGATATCGTTAGTACGTACCCATTCATATTTATTAGAAGGTAAACTGGGCTTGGTAAGAACTTCGAGATACCCTTTTTGTCCCGTAGATAATTCAGCTCCAGACTCACCTGTAATTCTAATTTTGATGCCAGAATACGTTCTTCCTGCACTGCCTGCTTTTTTATTCCACCATTTTTCATGCAGATCTGAATCCCACCCGGCAATGGCTCCTGCGAATTCTGTTGCTCCATAAGTTGCTAAGATTCTTATTCCATACCGGAGATAAAATTGTTCAATTAACTCGGCAGAACAGTGGGTTGATCCAGTTGTAATAATTTTCAGTGAATGAAGTTTTTCTGAAGGGAAATTGGAGTTAAGAAGGTCATATAACGCAGCCGGGACAAGGAATGTTGCTCGTATTTGATAACGTTCAACCGCTTCAATCCAAGGCCCTAAGACAAATTTTGGCATAAGTACAATTTTCCGGCCTGTATATAATGCGCTCAGGACGCCCCACAATCCGGAAATATGAATGATGGGCATGGAGACCAATGACACAGACTCCATTAATAATGTTTTATTTTTAGGGAGTTGTACGCTGGCAGTTACAGCATCATTCAATTGTTGATAGGTGAGTTTTATTTGTTTTGGCGTTCCAGTTGTGCCTGATGTTGGCATTTCGATAGCGATATTGGGGACATTAATTGTATTTGGCCTATTACGATTATTATTACTGATTAAAAGCGCTTCTCCACTGTGATTTAATTTAAATATAATTCTATCTTTAATTATTCCTTCAAGTAATTTTTTATCTGCCAGTAGAGTTGTCCCTGCAATAATAATTTTTATATCTAAACGTTTAATATTTTCTATAAGGCGAGATGTTGGTTGCAATGGATTGAGAACGACTATTGGTATGTTTTTTGTTAATAATTTCAATATGGTTGCAATATGCTCTGGTCGATTTTCTAGAATTAAGCCAATTCTTTCCGAGGGTTTAATACCTGCATCTATCAATTTATTTTCTAGCATATTTGTACAGGAGCGTACTTTAGCCCATGTCCACCAATATCCTTCATATTCGATAGCATCATAATTGTCAGGTGATTCATTGAGTAATTGCTTGAAGTATTCAATTATTTTCATTATTGATCCCCAAAAAATCCGTTTTTTTAAAATATTATGCTTTATGGGTCGTTTTATAATCGATTTTTAAGTCGTATATGCTTAATTGCTAAAGTTTTAATTAATCTAAACCTATCATAGGAAAACATTCAATTGATCATTTGAATAATAATGTTGTAATTTATCTTTAGTCAATTGGTCTATGGTCAATTTATTACATCATTTCAACAAAACACTTAGGAGTGCACCTATGTCTGTTTCAAATGCAGTGCAATCGAAAATACCTATTTCGGTATATTTGCTGGGCTTAAGCCTGTTTGCCATGGGAAGTTCGGAGTTTTTGATTGCCGGGGTGTTGCCAAAGATTGCTGTTGATTTGCAAGTGTCTTTACCTTCCGCAGGGATGCTGATTTCTGCATTTGCGGTGGGAGTGTTATTCGGTGCCCCGCCATTGGCAATAGCAACTTTGCGTTGGCCGCGGCGGTCAACCTTACTGATAAGTCAAGCGCTGTTCGTTATCGCAACTGCGATAGGCATGCTTTCTCCCGGTTATTGGCCGTTGGTGATTGCACGTGTGGTGAGTGGCGTGGCTTATGCCGGATTTTGGGCAGTGGCGGCGACTACGGCGGTAAGTTTAGTGGCGCAAGATCGTACTGCAAGAGCTTTGGCCGTTGTCGTCAGCGGGTTGAGCTTGGCAATGGTGGTTGGTGGGCCGCTGGGAACGGTTATCAGTGATATTGCAGGATGGCGGGCAGGATTCTGGGCAGTGGCAGCAGCCACAACCGTTGCTGCTGTGGCATTATGGTTTATGTTGCCTGATATGCAGCAGAATCATGAAAATGTATCTGTGATAGACGCTGAATTGACAGTAATGAAGCAACCGAAACTGTGGATCGCCTATATGACGACAATACTGACAACAGCCGCTTATATGGCAACATTTGGCTATTTGGGCGCATTGTTGATTGATGTCAGTAAACTGGCTGTAAATTGGGTTCCGGCCGTTTTGGCTCTTTTTGGTATCGGGGCTTTTATCGGGTTGAGCATTGGCGGGCGTACAGCTGATAAGTATCCGTTCAAAACACTATCCATCGGCATTATTGGCATGATTATTATTTCTATCGCTTTGGTTTTTTGGGCTGAACATGCAATTGCAACAATTTGTCTGGTGTTTTTACTCGGGGTATTTGGTTTTGTTGTCAACCCTGCGGTGATGAACCGGGTTTATACCATTGCAGCGGATGCGCCTACTTTGGCCGGCGCCACCAATGTCTCTGCATTTCAACTGGGAATTACTTTAGCACCGTTATTAGGAGGGGCTGCGATAGGGGCTGGATACGGTTTAGCTTCCATCGGTTGGGTTGGTGCTTTGCTTGGTGTAGCTGCGTTGGTGCCGGTTTGGATGGATGCACGTTTACATTCAAAGAAACCAACAAATTGAAAATTTTCTGAAAAAATTATCTAGAGTTTCATAATCTCCTTCTGTATATTTATACAGTGATTTAGTCCGAGGAGATCAAATGCGCAAAATTATTCATATCGATATGGATTGTTTTTTTGCTGCCATTGAAATGCGGGATAATCCATCACTGCGTAATATCCCTATTGCCGTGGGAGGAAGCGCAGATCGGCGAGGGGTAATAAGTACGGCAAATTATCTCGCCCGCCGTTTTGGGGTGCATAGTGCAATGTCCACAGCCATGGCATTGAAACTGTGTCCGCAATTAAAGGTGGTTCAAGGTCGGATGGCGCTTTATAAAGAAGTGTCTCAACATATCCGCCGTATTTTTTCCCGTTACACTGAGCTAATCGAGCCTCTTTCATTGGATGAAGCCTATCTGGATGTAACGGACTGCCAGCATTGCCACGGCTCAGCCACATTAATTGCTCAAGAAATCCGCCAGGCTATTTTTGATGAATTGCAATTGACTGCCTCTGCGGGCATTGCCCCAGTCAGGTTTTTGGCCAAGATAGCTTCTGATATCAATAAACCGAATGGTCAATATGTGATTGCTCCTGAAAATGTGGACGCTTTTGTCAAAACCCTTCCATTGCGTAAAATTCCCGGTGTGGGGAAAGTCACAGCTAAGCGCCTGTCAGATATGGGGCTAGAAACCTGCTCTGATGTTCAACATTACGATAAGCTGACATTAATAAAAAGTCTGGGCAAATTTGGCCTTTCACTTTGGGAACGTTGTCACGGCATTGATGAACGGCAAATCACCCCGGAACGATTGCGAAAATCAGTCGGGGTGGAAAAGACATTGGTGCAGGATATTTATGAATGGTGCGACTGCGTAGAGTTGATTGAAAAACTGTATCCTGAACTGGAAAAGAGGTTGGCAAAGGTAAAACCCGATCTCCGCATTGCCCGTCAGGGCATCAAATTGAAATTTGACGATTTTCAATTAACGACACAGGAGCATGTTCATCCCTTGCTGGATAAACTTGATCTGATCCAGGTTGCAAAACAAGCTTGGGAAACCCGCAGAGAAGGGCGGGGTGTCAGGTTGGTCGGGTTGCATGTCACTTTACAAAGCCCGCAATTGGAACGTCAGCTTTTATTGGAGTGGTAAATTCAAGGGAACAGCCAATAAGGCATAAGTTAAGGCGTAATAAACAAGACGAAGCAAACAAGATTTAGCCGATAGAGTACAGCCAATCTAAGGAAAAGGAATTGATTCTCCCCCACACGGGACGGCAGGGGAGAGGCGCTGTTACCGGATATTATTCTTTAACCGGGATAGCTTTCAAAATGGCTGTGAGCAGTTGCCAGTATTGGCCGACACTCTTAATGTGAACCCTTTCATCTGGTGAATGAGCACCGCGAATAGTTGGGCCAATGGAAACCATGTCCATATCAGGATACGGTTTTTTGAACAGTCCGCACTCCAGACCCGCGTGAATAACCATGATATTCGGGGTTTTATCGAAAAGTTGGTGATAAGTTTCTCTGACTAAATGCATAACTGGGGAGCTGGCATCAGGTTGCCACCCCGGGTAACTGCCACTTGCAACCGCTTTGGCACCAGATAGTTTTGCCAGAGAGTGCAGCATGTCAACAACATAAAGTTTGCCACTTTCGATCAATGAACGGATCAAGCAAGTGACTTCAACTTTTTCTTCATCCATTGTCACAACGCCAACGTTCAAGGATGTTTCCACAACGCCCTTGGCAACATCACTCATGCGAATAACGCCATTTGGCATGGTATTGAGCATGGACAGGAAACGGGCCTGACATTCTTGTGTTAAAGCGGGTGAAGATGTTTCGATTTCATCCAGTAGGAGAGTTAGATTAGCTTCAGCGACAGCTAATTCATTCTTCAAGGTTTTCAGATAATAATCTTTCAGTTGGTGCAATTTTTCCAATTGATCTGCGGGAACCGCAACGATGCTGTAACCTTCACGGGGAATGGCATTGCGCAGGGTGCCGCCTTGCAGATGGATCAATTTCAGGTTCAATTCATCAGCATGTGCTGCCAAGAAGCGAGCCAGCAATTTGTTCGCGTTGCCCAATCCCAAATGGATGTCACCACCGGAATGGCCGCCTTTCAATCCCTTCATGGTTAGCTTCAGGGTTTTGTAATCGGCAGGCAAAGTTTCACGGGAAAGTGACAGCGTTGTGACAAAATCAATGCCACCAGCACAACCCATGTAAACTTCACCCTCTTCCTCTGAATCGGTATTGATCAGAATATCGGCCTGCAACCAACCGGGTTTCAAACCAAAAGCGCCATTCATGCCGGCTTCTTCGGTCATGGTCAACAATACTTCCAATGGGCCATGCTTGACTGATTCATCTTCCAATACAGCCAAAGCGGAAGCCATGCCAACACCATTGTCAGAGCCTAACGTTGTGCCATCAGCCGTGACCCAGTCACCATCAACATAAGGCCGGATCGGGTCTTTGGTGAAATCATGCTGGGTATCGTTATTTTTTTGTGGAACCATATCAAGATGGGCCTGAAGCACGACGGCCTTGCGGTTTTCCATTCCCTTTGAAGCAGGTTTTCTGATCAAGATATTGCCGACTTCATCTTGCTCTACATGGAACTCTTTGTTTTTGGCCCATTCAATGATGTGAGACGCTAATGCTGCTTCGTGATGGGATGGATGAGGAATGGAACAAATTTGAGCAAAAATATCCCATAGAGGTTGAGGGGATAATGTTGATAGTTCGGACACAGTGAATCTCCTATAACGACATCTGGTGAGATAAAGAGAGTATTTTTGACACATTGGAAAGCTTTTGTCATTTAACGTTCTCCCAATGTTCACATTAAGTTTGAGAATATCACTTTATTGCCTTAATGCGCAGTCAGAATGAGTGCTTACCTTGTTTTTGCTGGTTTTTGCTTGTTCAAATCACTATAATCTCGCGCAACTTTTTTTTTCCGCAAGATACGCTTTTCTGAAATATTCTTAATTTCCAGGATCAAATTTTATGAGTGAAAAATATGTTGTAACGTGGGATATGTTGCAAATACATGCCCGTAAATTAGCCCAACGTTTACTTCCCGTAGATCAGTGGAAAGGCATTATTGCCGTGAGCCGTGGTGGTCTTGTGCCGGGAGCATTGCTTGCTCGTGAATTAGGTATTCGCCATGTCGATACCGTATGTATTTCCAGCTATGATCATGATAACCAGCGTGAGTTGACCGTATTGAAAAAAGCGGAAGGTGACGGCGATGGTTTTATTGTCGTAGATGATCTGGTTGATACTGGAGG
The DNA here is from genome assembly GCF_033949405.1 of Xenorhabdus santafensis. Lineage (NCBI taxonomy): Bacteria > Pseudomonadati > Pseudomonadota > Gammaproteobacteria > Enterobacterales > Morganellaceae > Xenorhabdus > Xenorhabdus santafensis. The sequence continues at coordinate 74,283 of NZ_VCDN01000018.1, forward strand.
TACAGCGAAAGCGATCCGGGATATGTATCCCAAGGCTCATTTTGTAACGATTTTCGCAAAACCAGAAGGTCGTTCTCTTGTCGATGATTATATTGTTGATATTCCGCAAAATACATGGATTGAGCAACCGTGGGATATGGGCGTAATGTTTGTTCCACCCATTTGTGAGAAGCCATAAAATTTTTCTTTTGTCATGACTAAACAAAATCTTTCAGAATCATTGTTTAAGCCGAAGTTTAAACATCGGGAAACCTCTACGCTGGTAAAATACACTTGCTCACAAGCTATCACGACCAGTGATAGCGAGCTTGGTGGGAAGCGCCGCGAGCGTTGGTATCGAATGATTAATTGGCTTGCTTGGATCTGGAGGGGAGTCGATCCGCTGGAAATCCAAGATGTTCTCAGCCGGATTGCCGTGACAGATGCTGAACGAAGCATCGATCATTTGTTGGATACCGTGGTCGGCTATCGTAAGGGAAACTGGGCATTTGAATGGTCACAGCGCGCAATGCACTGGCAACAGGAAGCATTGCGTGCACAAGAAAGTGCGGAAGCCAGCGCTCATTGGGTAAAGGCTTCTACATTGTACAGTATTGCCGCTTATCCACATTTGCGTGGTGATGAATTGGCCGATCAAGCAATAGCGTTGGCAAATAAGGCTTATGAAAATGCTGCACGCTTTTCTGACTATGAATTGAAAAAGCTGGATTTTCAGATGGAAGGAGGCAAACCTGTAACAGGTTTATTGCATCTTCCTGCTAATTCCCAGGGGCCTTGCCCGACGATATTAGTCTGTACCAATGTTGATAGCGTCCAGAGCGATTGTTTGCAGTTGTTTCGTGAGCATTTTTCGCCTCTTGGCTTTGCCATGCTAACGTTGGATATGCCTTCTGTTGGCTATTCTGGCAAATTCACTTTGACGCAAGATACCTGCGCACTCCATCAACAAGTTTTGCAGCAGTTGGTTAATGTGATGTGGGTTGACCATACTCGTATAGGTGTGTTTGGTTTTCGTTTCGGGGCCAATATTGCAGTTCGCCTTGCCTATTTAGAACCAAAACTGATTAAAGGGGTTGCGGTGCTTGGCCCGGTAGTTCATGAATTACTGCATGATGAGAAGTTACAGCAGAAAATTCCGCCAATGTATTTTGATGTATTGGCTAGCCGGTTGGGTATGGGGTTTGTGGATAAAGAAAGGCTATGTTCTGAACTAAGTTGTTATTCCTTGAAAAACCAAGGCTTATTAGGGCGCCGCTGCACTGTGCCTATGTTTTCGGTGTATTGGGAAGATGATATTTTCAGCCCGAGAAAAGATTCTAGATTAATTGCAATGTCATCAATGGATGGCACATTGCGGGCTATCCCGACCAAATCAGTTTATAGTGGATTCAAGAAGTCTTTACACGAAATAAGTGTATGGTTAGAGGATAAAGTTCTATAAAACAAAATTTATTACTTGATATTTTTTAATCATTTGATACAAAGGTGTTCTGTATATAAGGAGACCTTTGTATGACTTTACCCGCAAGTTATTCTAAAAATAAGTTGTTAAAGCGTTTTTCTGCATTAGGGCCGTATGTACGTGAATTAAAATGCCAAAACGATTATTTTTTCTTTGATTGTTTGGCTGTTTGTGTCAGTGCAAAAGTGGCACCAGAAAAACGAGAATTTTGGGGATGGTGGTTAGAATTAGAAGCGCAAGAGCAAGGCTTCGTTTATAAATATCAGATAGGCTTATTTGATAAGCATGGTGAATGGCAGGCCATGAATATCAAAAAGAAAACTGATCTTGTACATCTTGAATCAATCTTGCAGGCGTTTCACAAACGTCTGGCCGATTCTTTTGATACGCTTAAATTACAGTTGATTCCATCGCAAAATACCGCCCCTCTTCAAAACCCACTTACAGTATGATTTTGTTTTAAACTCGCTTTTTTTAAATTTTGCGTTATGTCAGTTGGCATAACGCTTCTCTCCTGTTAAAACTAACGTTGGTTTTTAGCCCGCGTTTTTCCTGAATTGATATTTTTTGAATATGCAATTTTCTTAAACGTGTTGTTTCTTCAAGTTGTTTTTTTACTTATTGTTTTTTCAATTAACTGTAATGGCAGAAATATGATGAATGGCAGCCAAACATTGGTTGTGAAATTAGGGACGAGTGTATTGACAGGTGGCTCTCGTCGTTTGAATCGGGCTCACATTGTGGAATTGGTTCGCCAGTGCGCTAAACAACATGAAAAAGGCCACCGCATTATTATTGTGACTTCCGGGGCAATTGCTGCCGGACGCGAGCATTTAGGATACCCGGATCTTCCCGCAACAATCGCTTCGAAACAGTTACTGGCTGCGGTAGGGCAGAGCCGGTTGATTCAACTGTGGGAGCAACTTTTTTCTATTTACGGTATCCATGTCGGCCAGATGTTGCTCACTCGCGCGGATCTGGAAGATCGCGAACGTTTTCTTAATGCAAGGGATACGCTTCAGGCGTTGCTGGATAATCACATTGTTCCCATTATTAATGAAAATGATGCCGTCGCGACAGCAGAGATAAAAGTGGGTGACAATGACAATCTTTCAGCATTGGCTGCCATTTTAGGCAGTGCAGATAAGCTATTGCTCCTGACCGATATCGAAGGTCTTTATACTGCCGACCCCCGCAATAACCCAAGTGCTGAATTGATCTCTGAAGTGCATGACATCAGCGATGAGCTGAAAATGATGGCCGGAGACAGCGTTTCTGGTTTAGGCACGGGAGGAATGGCCACAAAACTGCAGGCTGCCGGAGTGGCGGGGCGTGCAGGAATTGACGTCGTTATTGCCGCAGGCAACAAGCCGGATGTGATAGCCGATGTCATTGACGGCAAAGCAGTTGGAACACGTTTTCACGGTCTTAAGAGCCCACTGGAAAATCGCAAGCGCTGGATTTTTGGTGCTCCTCCTGCTGGGGAAATCATTGTCGATCATGGGGCTGAAACAGCTATTTTGGAAAAAGGCAGCTCTCTGCTGCCAAAAGGGATTAAAAACGTTAAAGGTAATTTCTCCCGTGGTGAGGTTATTTGTATCCGTAGCTTATCTGGCAAGGATTTAGCCCACGGTGTTTGCCGTTATAATAGCGATGCCTTACGTATGATAGCTGGTCATCATTCACAGCAAATCAGCCTGATATTGGGTTATGAGTATGGCGCAGTTGCGGTTCACCGTGACGATTTGATCGTAAGTTAATTAGCTGATCGTAATTGATCATGAGTTAAGGATTCCACCATGCTAGAGCAGATGGGAAAAGCCGCCAAAGCAGCATCATGGCAGTTGGCACAATTGAGCACCAGTCAAAAAAATCAGGCGTTGAATCACATTGCTGATTTGCTGGAAGCAGAAACTGAAGTGATTCTTGCTGCCAATCAGCAAGATATGGAACAGGCCCGCGGGCAGGGTATGAGTGAAGCGCTGCTCGATCGCTTATTACTGACTCCGGAACGTTTGAATGCCATCGCCAATGATGTGCGCCAGGTATGTCGGTTGGCAGACCCTGTTGGGCAGGTTATGGACGGGCAAACGCTGGATAATGGGTTGCAATTGAGCCGCCGCCGGGTTCCTTTGGGGGTTATTGGCGTGATTTATGAAGCCCGCCCCAATGTCACTATCGATGTGGCTTCGTTGTGTCTGAAAACGGGTAATGCAGTGATACTGCGCGGTGGTAAAGAAACCCATCATACCAATCAGGCAATGGTTAAAGTTATTCAGCAGGCATTGGAGCAAAGTGGATTGCCTGCTGCGGCAGTTCAGGCCATCAATAAACCTGATCGCGAGCTAGTCGCTGAATTACTGAAAATGGACCGCTATGTTGATATGTTGATCCCCCGTGGTGGTGCCGGATTACATAAACTATGCCGTGAACAATCGACTATTCCGGTGATTACAGGTGGTATTGGTGTTTGTCATACATTTGTAGATGAAAGCATCAATATAGAAAAAGCATTGGAAATTATCACTAATGCAAAAGTTCAGCGACCAAGTGCCTGTAATTCTCTGGAAACCTTATTGGTACATGAAAAAATCGCCGGTGATTTTTTGCCGTTGCTGAGTAGCAAAATGAAAGAGCAGGGAGTAACACTGCACGCAAGCGCATCAGCAATGATGTTGCTGAAAAGCGGCCCGGCAACAGTAGTTGAAGTAACGGAAGAAGATTACTCTGATGAGTGGTTATCGCTGGATATGAATGTCGAGGTTGTCAGCGATATCGATCAGGCTATCTCCCACATACGTACCTATGGTACAGCCCATTCTGATGCTATTTTGACGGAATCTTTGCAACAGGCTGATTATTTTGTCCGCCATGTGGATTCAGCCGCAGTCTACGTGAATGCAAGTACGCGCTTTACTGACGGTGGTCAGTTCGGTTTGGGGGCTGAGGTTGCTGTCAGTACCCAGAAATTGCATTCCAGAGGCCCGATGGGGTTGGATGCACTGACGACGTACAAATGGATTGGTTATGGTGATTATTTACCCCGCCAATAATGATATCCTGCTTTAATTAGAATTTATTTAATTACAAAAAGTCACACTTAATGTTAAGTGTGACTTTTTGTTCAATGAAAAATACTTTTTTACACCAGTGTAAATATTTAGTTACTATACTTTATGTTTTAGGCTTAACTTAATTACTCTTCAGGAAAACAACGAAATGAAACAGGCTCTATTCATCGTAGGCGCGCGCGGTGCAGGGAAGACGACAATAGGTAAGTTGTTGGCTGAAACATTGTCGTACAAATTTATTGACACTGATGAGAGCATTCAAGCAACTAGCAAAATGACTATTGCTGATCTTGTTGAGCAACATGGTTGGGAATATTTTAGAACGCTGGAAAGCCAAATGTTGAAAATGGCGAGCCAAGATGGGCATGTTGTTTCAACTGGCGGGGGAATGGTCTTGTCGGCAAAAAACCGCGATTATATGCGACAGAATGGGATTGTAATTTATCTGCAAGCGCCAGCAGACATTCTTATCAATAGATTATCCCTCACACCGGAAAATTCACAGCGCCCCAGCCTGACAGGAAAATCTATCCTCGAAGAAATTGAAGATATATTGATCGAAAGGGAACCTCTGTACTGTGAGTGTGCAAATTTCATTGTTGATGCCAGTTTGGTAACAGAAGATATTGTCGATACCATCAAATCCTATATTTTAGACCAAAAAAATAAGATAATTTGATATATAAATGTATTTTTAGGTTATTTTTTATATAGAGGGGAAATCTTATATATCAGGCTGTCCATACAATTTATAGTATAACCCTATTTATTTACTTTAATTTTATTTAATTATGTTTGAGATATGGATATGCTCTTGAATTTAATTCGTTTATTAATTCGTATACTTTTTAGGGTTACAGTCGAAGGTGATGTTAAGCAGCTCGAACATCCCAAATGCATTATTACACCCAATCATATTTCTTTTTTAGACGGCCTTTTAATCGGGCTGTTTCTGCCAGTCAAACCAGTCTTCGCCATCTATTCTAATATTGCTACCCGCAATTTCATGAAATTTGTCAAAATTTATGCGGATGTCGTGCCACTGGATCCCACCAATCCAATGGCGGTAAGGACATTGGTCAAAGAAGTGGATAAAGGGCGCCCGATTGTTATTTTCCCTGAAGGGAGAATAACTGTAACCGGCTCTTTGATGAAAATTTATGATGGCGCTGCCTTTATCGCGGCTAAATCAGGGGCGAAGGTTGTCCCGGTTCGTATTGATGGCGCGGAACAATCCATTTTTGGGCGATTAAAAGGGATTATGAAGTTGCATTGGTTCCCGAAAATCGCCATTAAGATTTTACCTGCCGTTGATCTACCAATGCCGGAGGCGGCTGATTCAACGGAACGCCGTCGCTTAGCAGGGGAACATCTCCATGCCATCATGATGAATGTAAGAATGCAGACGCGGCCAAAAGAAACACTGTTCAGTGCTTATTTAACCTCTCAAAAACGTTTTGGTCGTTTCAAGCCTTGTATCGAAGATGCGAACTTTCAGGAAGATAGCTATCACTCATTGCTGAAAAAAATATTGGGCATCAGCCGGATATTCGAACGCTTTACAACAGAAGGGGAGCGGGTAGGTTTATTGTTGCCGAATGCAACGATAATGGCTGCCGGTATATATGGCGCTTCCTTGAAAGGGCGGGTGCCAGCTCTGCTGAACTATACGGCCGGAAGCAGCGGAATTAAAAATGCCATGCAGGCTGCGACCATTAAAACTATTGTGACATCGCGTCAATTCCTGGAAAAAGGGCAATTAACGGATTTGCCAGAACAGGTAGCCGAAGCCAATTGGATATATCTCGAAGATTTAAAAGAGACGGTCACTTGGCAAGATAAATGTTGGGTGTTGTGGCATCTGATTTTTCCTTCCAAAGCTATTCTGGCGTCGCAGAAACCTGATGATGACGCGTTGATCCTGTTTACGTCAGGCTCAGAAGGCGCACCTAAAGGCGTGGTTCACAGCCATGCCAGTTTAATAGCCAATGTTGAGCAAATAAAAACGGTTGCTGATTTTACTCCACAAGATCGTTTTATGTCTTCCTTGCCGCTGTTCCATGCCTTTGGGCTGACAGTCGGTTTATTGACGCCACTGATGACCGGCAGCCGTGTATTCCTCTACCCAAGCCCATTGCATTACCGTGTCGTACCTGAGCTGGTTTATGACTGCAATTGTACTGTGTTGTTTGGTACTTCGACTTTCTTGGGAAATTATGCCCGTTTTGCGCATCCGTATGATTTCGCCCGTTTGCGTTATGTCGTGGCTGGTGCAGAAAAATTATCAGAGAGCACCAAAAACATTTGGCAGGATAAATTCGGTATCCGCATTCTGGAAGGCTATGGTGTGACAGAATGTGCGCCTGTTGTAGCAATCAACGTACCTATGGCTGCAAAAGTGGGAACTGTTGGGCGGATATTACCCGGTATGGAAGCGCGTTTATTGCCTGTGCAAGGCATTGAAAAAGGTGGGCGTTTACAATTGCGTGGGCCTAATATTATGAAAGGCTACCTGCGTGTTGAAGCCCCTGAACGCCTGGAACCACCATCAGCAGAAGATGCAGAAGGGAATAACCAGATAGGCTGGTATGACACCGGAGATATTGTTTTCATCGATAAAGATGGTTTTTGTTCTATCCAAGGTCGTGTAAAGCGTTTTGCTAAACTTGCGGGGGAAATGGTTTCTCTTGAGGCTGTAGAGCACATGGCTGCACATGTTTCTACTGATGCACAACATGCGGCAACAGCCAAGAGCGATCATAAAAAAGGTGAAGCACTGGTACTGTTCACAACCGATGTCAATTTACAGCGAAATTCAATGCTGGGGATCGCTCGTGAAATGGGCATGCCGGAGCTGGCGGTTCCGCGTGATATCCGTTATGTAAAACAATTGCCTTTGCTTGGCAGCGGAAAACCGGATTTTGTCACTTTAAGAAGAATGGCTGAACAGGGGTAAGGAAATGGAAGGTTCTGTGGAGAATAATTCCCTGCTCAATAAGGGAATGAAGGCCGTATTGTTTTCGCAATTTCTTTCTGCATTTGCTGACAATGCGCTCTTATTTACCATCTTGGCTCAATTGAAGGCTGAGGCTTACCCTGAATGGAGTTTGCCGGCCCTGCAAATGGTCTTCGTGCTGGCTTACATTGTATTTGCCCCCTTTGTGGGGCAAATTGCTGATAGGTTTTCCAAAGGGCGTGTAATGCTCTTTTCCAATAGCATCAAACTGCTTGGCGCTATCAGCATTTGCATCGATGTGAACCCATTTGTCGGTTATACCCTGGTCGGAATTGGTGCCGCCATTTATTCTCCTGCTAAATATGGCATCTTGGGAGAACTGACGGACGAACGGAGTTTGGTAAAAGCTAATGGCTTAATGGAAGCATCAACCATTGCTGCCATTTTAGTGGGTTCAGTCGCCGGTGGTTTTATTTCTGACTTTAACCTGATACTGGCATTGGGACTTTGTGCTTTGCTGTATGGCACAGCAGTCGTAGCCAACTTTTATATTCCTCGTTTGTCGGCAGCGCGTCAGGAAAAAGGTTGGGTTTTCAAAGAAATGCTGGTGGATTTTATAGCGGTCTGTGTTGCACTTTGGCGTAACCAAGATACGCGATTCTCACTGGTTGGCACCAGCTTGTTTTGGGGAGCAGGGGTTACACTGCGTTTACTGCTGATTTCATGGGTTCCGTTGGTATTGGGGATTGAGGGGAATACAACTCCCACATTGATGTCTGCGGTCGTTTCTATTGGTATTATTGCCGGAGCGGGCTTGGCTGCGCGCTTTATTACATTGAAGACAGTCCGACGTTGTATGCCCGCCGGTGTCTTGATAGGCATAATGGTGATTCTTCTGGTGACTCAAGAATCGTTATGGCTTTCTTACTTGATATTAATTTTCCTTGGAATGTTTGGCGGGCTGTTCATTGTCCCGCTTAATGCGTTATTGCAGGAACATGGCAAAAATACCATGGGGGCAGGCAAGGCCGTTGCTGTGCAAAATTTCGGTGAAAATAGTGCCATGTTGATCATGTTGGGGCTGTATTTGATCGCCATGATGTTGAAAATATCGATTATTTCTGTTGGCATTGGTTTTGGCATTGCACTTTCTCTGGCAATCGGGGGATTGTGGATTTGGGATATGCTTCGGAAAAATTAATTTATTATCGAATTGAAGGCTTGTTATGGATGAAAAAATCCTGAATCAGCTTAGTATTGAATTGGGAAAAAGATTAAAGCAGAAAAAACTCTCCGTGACCTGTGCCGAATCTTGCACGGGAGGCTGGATTGCCAAAGCGATCACAGATATTGCGGGGAGTTCAGCCTACTTTAATCGCGGTTTTGTGACATACAGTAATGATGCCAAACATGAAATGCTGGGAGTATCACTGGAATCACTGAAACAGTTTGGTGCGGTAAGTGAACAAATTGTCAAAGAAATGGCAGAAGGGGCACTAAAAATCGCTAAAGCGGATTTTTCTGTTTCTGTCAGTGGTATTGCCGGCCCGGATGGCGGGAGCGAAGAAAAACCAACGGGTACTGTATGGGTTGGATTTGCCTTTTATATTGACGGCAGTATACAAACCGTAACTTATCGCCAGCATTTTATGGGCGATCGTGATGCCGTGCGTTTGCAGGCGGTTATTTTTTCTTTAAAAACATTGTTGGACAAAATCATAAAAAATTAACTTGATGCTGTATGATTATACAGTATAATCATACGGCACTTTGGTATCAGAAACAGTTTATCAGCAGTGGGGCAGCCCCTTCATTGCTTGCGAAGGAGTAAACATGGCTAACGATGAAAACAAACAAAAAGCACTAGCAGCAGCGCTCGGTCAAATTGAAAAACAATTTGGTAAAGGTTCCATCATGCGTTTGGGTGAAAACCGCTCGATGGATGTTGAAACCATTTCTACTGGCTCTCTGTCACTGGACATTGCATTAGGTGCAGGCGGCTTGCCAATGGGGCGTATCGTTGAAATATACGGGCCTGAGTCATCCGGTAAAACAACACTGACATTACAAGTTATTGCTGCTGCGCAACGTGAAGGCAGAACATGTGCTTTTATTGATGCCGAACATGCTCTTGACCCGGTTTATGCTAAAAAGCTGGGTGTAGATATTGATAATCTGTTGTGCTCTCAGCCTGATACGGGCGAACAAGCGTTGGAAATCTGTGATGCATTATCACGTTCTGGCGCGGTTGACGTCATTATTGTTGACTCCGTTGCTGCATTGACACCGAAAGCAGAAATTGAAGGTGAGATCGGCGATTCTCACATGGGCTTGGCAGCACGTATGATGAGCCAGGCCATGCGTAAGCTGGCAGGTAACTTGAAAAACTCAAATACCTTGCTGATCTTCATCAACCAGATCCGTATGAAAATTGGGGTCATGTTTGGTAACCCTGAAACAACGACTGGCGGTAACGCTCTGAAGTTTTATGCTTCTGTTCGTTTGGATATCCGCCGTACCGGTTCAGTGAAAAATGGTGATGAAGTTGTTGGTAGCGAAACGCGTGTGAAGGTTGTCAAAAATAAAGTTGCCGCACCGTTTAAACAAGCTGAATTCCAAATTCTTTATGGCGAAGGCATTAACACTTTCGGCGAATTGATTGATTTGGGTGTTAAACATAAATTGGTGGAAAAAGCGGGCGCATGGTACAGCTACAATGGCGATAAAATTGGGCAAGGTAAAGCCAACGCGACTATCTATCTGAAAGAACACCCAGAAGCTGCTGCTGAATTGGATAAGAAACTGCGTGAGTTGTTGTTAAACAACACCGGAGATTTCAGCGCAGCTGCAGATTATGAATCAGCTTATGAAAACAATGCTGAAGAAGTGAATAACGAAGAGTTCTAATAACTTTTCATTCTCACTGCTACTTTTGCTGTCATTATCTGTAACTTGCAGAGGCAGTTTCTTAAGAACCACATCCAAAACGGGTGTGGTTTTTTGTTTTATATGAATGAAGATAGCCAATGAATTTCAGAATGGAGTCAACCAAGTTTCCACTTGGAAGACGAAAGGGATAAACATTATTGAAATGGGCGTATCGAAACTGGCTCGACAAACGGGCTTTAAGAAAATTCCCAGACGAATTACAATGCTGAAAAGCGAATGGATTTATATGGGATTTTACTTCTTACGGAAGACATTCTATCTTAACCCTACTTTAATTTATTCGTGAGTTGAAATGGTAATGTGATATACCATTTCAATTATTCACAAATCTGTTTTTCAGCTTGATTTCGGGACAATTATGAGCAAAAGCACCGCTGAGATCCGTCAAGCGTTTCTTGACTTTTTTCATACTAAAGGGCACCAAATAGTACCAAGCAGTTCGTTGGTGCCAACCAATGATCCAACATTGTTGTTCACCAATGCGGGAATGAACCAGTTCAAAGATGTCTTTTTGGGATTGGATAAAAGACCTTATTCTAGAGCAACAACGGCTCAGCGCTGTGTTCGTGCGGGCGGTAAGCATAACGATTTAGAAAATGTGGGTTATACCGCTCGTCACCACACTTTCTTCGAGATGTTGGGTAATTTTAGTTTTGGTGATTATTTCAAGCAAGATGCTATCAAATATGCATGGGAATTATTGACCAGCAAAGAATGGTTTAATCTGCCAGAAGAAAAATTGTGGGTGACTGTCTATAAGACAGATGATGAAGCCTATGATATTTGGCTCAAAGAAGTTGGTGTTCCAGCAGAAAGAATTATTCGCATAGGCGATAAAGGTGATAAGCCTTTTAATTCTGATAATTTCTGGCAAATGGGTGAAACTGGTCCTTGTGGCCCTTGTACAGAAATTTTCTACGACCATGGCGACCACATTTGGGGTGGGCCTCCAGGCAGCCCAGAAGAAGATGGCGATAGATATATTGAAATTTGGAACATCGTTTTCATGCAATTCAATCGTCATGCAGATGGCACCATGGAGCCGCTGCCAAAACCTTCTGTTGATACAGGTATGGGATTAGAGCGCATTTCTGCAGTATTGCAGCATGTTAATTCCAACTACGAAATTGACCTATTCCAGAATTTGATTGCTGCGGTCGCTGAAGTTACAGGTGCGTCAGATCTCACCAACAAATCTTTGCGGGTTGTGGCTGACCATATCCGTGCATGCGCATTCTTGATTTGTGATGGTGTTACTCCATCCAATGAAAACAGAGGATATGTACTGCGTCGTATCATTCGTCGCGCGGTTCGCCATGGAAATATGTTAGGCGCGAAAGAAGCATTCTTCTATAAACTAGTAGCTCCATTAATTAAGGTTATGGGCGCTGCGGGTGAAGAATTGGAGCAGCAACAATCTTTGGTTGAGCAAGTATTGAAAACCGAGGAAGAACAGTTTGCCCGTACTCTGGAACGTGGCTTGCAATTGCTGGATGAAGAATTGGCGAAGTTATCCGGTGATACCCTCCCAGGTGAAGCTGCTTTCCGTTTGTATGACACTTATGGTTTCCCGGTTGATTTGACTGCGGATGTTTGCCGTGAGCGCAATATTAAAGTTGATGAAGCTGGCTTTGATGTAGCAATGGAGAATCAACGCCGTCGGGCTCGTGAATCCAGCGGCTTTGATACCGATTACAATGAGCTGATCAAAGTTGATGGTCGCAGTGATTTCTGTGGTTATGAACACAATTCACAACAAGCAGCAGTAACTGCAATCTTCCGCAATGGCGAATCTGTTGAGCAAATTCATGCCGGTGAAGAAGCTGTCATTATACTGGATAAAACAGCCTTCTATGCAGAATCTGGTGGGCAGGTTGGTGATACGGGTAAATTGTCGAATGGTCACGGCGTATTTGAAGTTGTTGATACACAAAAATATGCGCAGGCAATTGGGCATATCGGCAAATTGACAAGTGGTAGTTTGAGCGTTAATCATACTGTCAATGCTGAGATTGATGTAGTGCGTAGAGATGCTATTCGCTTGAATCACTCTGCAACTCATTTATTGCATTCAGCATTGCGTCAAATTCTGGGAGAGCATGTAACCCAGAAAGGCTCTTTGGTTAATGATAAATACCTACGTTTTGATTTTTCTCACTATGAAGCGATGAAACTAGAACAGATCCGTCAGGTAGAAAATTTGGTGAATGAAGAGGTTCGTAAAAATTCTCCGATTGTTACCGAATTGATGGAGCTGGAAGAGGCTAAATCTAAAGGTGCCATGGCGCTGTTTGGTGAGAAATATGATGAAAAAGTGCGTGTACTGAGCATGGGTGGTTTTTCTACCGAACTTTGTGGTGGTACTCATGCAAGTCGCACAGGTGATATTGGTTTATTCCGTATATCCAGTGAATCAGGTACGGCTGCGGGAATTCGCCGTATTGAAGCTATTACGGGTCAAACTGCGCTGAATTCTCTCTATCAGCAAACTGATTTACTACAAGACATTGCTCATTTGGTTAAGAGTGATATCGGTAGCTTAAATGAGAAAGTGAAAACGACACTAGATAGAACTAAGCAATTGGAAAAAGAGTTGCAATTGTTGAAATCTCAGCAGGCAGCTCAAGAAAGTTCTTCTTTGTCCAGTCAGGCTAAAGAAATTCAAGGTGTCCGCCTTCTGGTAACACAATTAGGTGACGTTGAACCAAAAATGCTCAGAACAATGGTTGATGACCTGAAAAACCAATTGGGATCAGCAATTATTGTGCTTTCTACAGCAACTGGTGATAAAGTCAGCCTAATTGTTGGTATAACGAAGGATTTGACTGCTAGAATAAAAGCAGGCGATTTAATCTCTTTTGTTGCCCAACAAGTTGGAGGTAAAGGAGGAGGACGTCCTGATCTGGCTCAGGCTGGTGGTACGGATGTAGCAGCTCTTCCTTCAGCATTGGCTAGTGTAGAAGAGTGGGTAACATTGCGGTTATAGTCGGTACTGCCGTGACTGCAACGGCATCATGAAAGTGCTTTTTTATGGTGCCGAATGTTTTTTGTTGTGAAATTGTTGAAATGTTGGGCACATACTTATATTTTAGCTATCCTATAGATGTAGGGAATGTGTTCAAAACTGCTTATAGTTTAAGTAGATATCATTGCTTTACGTTTTCACGGTGTTTGATGGATAATAGCGGGGAAACCTAGAGACCCGACTCTTTTAAATTTTCAAGGAGCAAAGAATGCTTATTCTGACTCGTCGAGTTGGTGAAACACTCATGATAGGCGATGAGGTAACAGTCACAGTACTGGGAGTTAAAGGCAACCAAGTTCGCATTGGTGTAAATGCACCCAAGGAAGTTTCTGTTCACCGTGAAGAAATTTATCAACGGATCCAGGCAGAGAAGTCTCAGCCTACAACTTTTTAATTCAAGAATGGCGTCCATGCTTTTTTAAGACTTGGGCGCTACTCTACTCACTCCCCTCCTTTTTTACGCCTGACGGTTTTATTTCTCCCTTTTCAAGCTAATTCCATTCTCTCACGTCTTTTTATTTTCTATCAGTTGAAAAGACCTCGTTCATGAGGCCATAGCGATGAATAATTATTTTTATAAAACCTAACAGCAATTGGATGGTTTTGCTGTCGATAAAACAGCCCTTTAGACGTTAATACAATCATTTTGTGTGCGAAGTGTGCAAACGGAAAAAAGTTGCGAAAAATTGTTTGACTTATCAGGCAGGGAAAGTAATATGTGCGCCATCGCAGCGACGAAGAGCTTGAAGAAAAGATTCTGAGTTGCAAGTTTTAAAGCGAAGAGTTTTAAAAATGGTGAGGTGGCCGAGAGGCTGAAGGCGCTCCCCTGCTAAGGGAGTATGTGGTTAAGAGCTGCATCGAGGGTTCGAATCCCTCCCTCACCGCCATTTTAGAAATGCATCCGTAGCTCAGCTGGATAGAGTACTCGGCTACGAACCGAGCGGTCGGAGGTTCGAATCCTCCCGGATGCACCACTTTAAACTCCGCGATTTTTAGGTAATTCAATTCTGTCGAGTCAGGCAATCAAGAGCGCCTGAACAAAACCTTTACAGAAATAGTAAACCGACAATGCATCCGTAGCTCA